>CALMOL010000500.1 GCA_937871685.1 uncultured Verrucomicrobiota bacterium | reverse complement strand
GGTGAGAAGGCGTTCGCGGGGGGACGTTTTAGCAAATCACGCACCAACAGCGCCGATTTAATCGCGGCATTCCGGGAAGCGCCAGACTTTTTTTTGCAGTGTAGGTGTAAATTTCAACGTGGATTCATTTCATAAAATCTTGCGCTGCGGCGATGAATGCCCGCATCCGATCCGCATTCTTGCGAGAAGGAAGCGTTCCAGCCTCCTCCACGCCCCCGGCCACGTCCACGCCCCAAGGTCGCACCGCCCGCGCGCCAGCACTGACATTTTCCGGCGTCAACCCACCGGCCAGCACCACGCGGCGCCCCGGATGCGCGGCCACGAACCGCGCGGCCAAGTCCCAAGGCGCCAAGCGTCCCGTGCCGCCTGGCGCAGCGGGATCGAAGGCGTCAAGCACCAGCGGAAGGTCGGGCGGATAGGCCACCGCTTCGGCCAGCGATCCCTCGTCCCGCACGCGCACCGCTTTCCACACGCGGAACCCCGCGGCACGCCAAGCCGCGCAGAATCCCGGCGTCTCCGCACCGTGGAACTGGAGCCCGTCGCACCAGGGCTCGCGCAGCGTAGCCTCCGCCTCCGCGGGCGAGGGGTCCACCATCACGGCGAGGCGGAGCAGGGCGGGCGGCAGCTCGCGCAGCCAAGCGCGCGCGCCCGGCGGCACGAAGCGCCGCGAGCCGGGCCAAAGGTTGATTCCCACCGCGTCGGCCCCCGCGCGCTGCGCCGCTTGTGCGTCCTCCAGGCAAGTGAGGCCGCAAATCTTGACGAAGGGGCGGGCGTTCATGGGCGACGCATCACCATGCCCGCCGAAGTCCCGGCGTCCAAGCGCCGCCAAAGGAGAAGCCGCCTCGCCCTGCCGCGAAGGCAGGGACGAGGCGGCTGGGAGACAGTTGCGCCGGGGGGTGGCGGAACGGTCAGACTCGACCCATGAGGACAAGCACGAGGACGATCAGGAGGATCAATCCCAAGCCGCCGCTCGGGCCGTAGCCCCACGAGGACGAGTAGCCCCACGTCGGCAGCGCGCCGAGGAGGAGCAGAACCAAGATGACGAGGAGGATAGTGCTCATAACGAGCCTTGCATCGCTCACCCTCGCGGGGGTGGACGCATGGATTTGTCATGGTGCGCCGCGCCGCGCCCTTCCGTTACGACGGAGAGCCGCCGATGCCGGGCAACGAGCGCTCAAGCTGGCGCAGCAATCGCTCGATGGTGAAGGGCTTGGCGAGCAACCCGCGCACGCCCGGCTCGGTGAGAAGCTGCTGCGCCGCCGGCGCGCCGCCCTGGCCGGTGAGCAGCAGCAGAGGCGGCACCGGAGGGATGGGCGGGTCAGAGGTATCAAAAACGATGCGAACGAGCCGGTAAAGCAGCGCGCCGTCCATGCCCGGCATGGCGAGGTCGAAGATGAACAAGTCGTAGTGCCGCTTGAGCGCGAGCTCGAAGGCGTGCTCGGGCGAGGGCGTGGTGTCCACGTGGCAGTCCGGCGCGAGCGAGGCCAGCGTGTCGCGCAGGAAGCGCAGAACGCCCACGTCGTCGTCGGCGATGAGCAGGTGATAGGGCACAGGCCGAATCTTGGATTGGGGATTGCTCCCTGCACCCTAGCTGTCTTGCGCTGACGCGCTCGGCTGCTCCTTGCACCCTAGCTGTCCCGCTTTGCTCGGCTGCGGATTTCGGATTTAGGAGTCCGCGCGGCTGCGCGCGAAAGTTTCGATCGCGGCCGACCTTATCTCATGTCCCTCGATTCTTCCGCCGCTAATCCCGCCTTCCGCGAGCTGGCCGACGCCCTGCGCGCGCGGCGCGCGACGATCTTCGACCACGCCGCGCGCGAGGCCGATGCCGCCGCGCACCTCGCACGCCTGCAACGCGCTTCCGAGGCCGTTTCCGCCGCCGAGGCGCGCCTGTCCCGCCCGCTCGACCCCGACCTCGCGCACTACCTTTCCCGCTGCTCCTACGACAAGGCGCTCGCTTGGCTGGAGCAGCACGGCGACTGACTCACCATGCCACCGGCGGGAAAAACTTTCCGGGCCACGGCCGGCGGCCGGCGTAGATCAGCACGTAGTTGGCGCGGCGTCCATCGGGCGCGACCAGCAGCAACGCATCGCTCTGCCAAGCCGGGGTCTCGTTGCCCATGCCGAAGTATTTGACGCGCTGGCCCAGCACGAAAGTCGAGCCGTCCCGTTCGGGGCGACCACGATTGTCGGTGATGACTGGGATCGGGCGGCGCGTCCCGACGATTTTGAAATACCGGTCCACGCCGTCCTTGATCTTGGGGCTTCGGTAAACCAGCACGTAGGAACCATCGGAGACCACGATCAGGCGCGGCGGTCCCCAAAGCCGCTCCAGCGCAGGTGAGCGCAGGAAAGGCACCGTGAGTTGCGCGACGGTGCCAGCGGCCGCCCGCTCCTCGTAGGCACCAGGCTGCAACGCCTCGTCCACGGCGTCGAGCTTTTCGGCCGCGAAGACCGGGCCGGCCACGGCGAGAGCGGCAAGCAAAAGCAAAAGCCGCGACATCACTTGCGATCCAGGATCTCGCTCACCTTGGCGATCAACTGGTTGAGGTCGTAGGGCTTCGGCAGGAAGCCGGCCACTTGGCCTTGGAGCTGCGGGTCGGCGGTCACGTCGGGGCCGTAGCCGGAAGAGATGAGAATCTTGATGTCGGGCTTCATGGTGCGCATGAGGTAGGCGCACTCGGGACCGGCCATCTTGGGCATCGTGAGGTCGAGAACCACGAGGTCCACCTTGAAGTCCACCTTTTGGAAGCGCTCCAGCGCCTCCAGGCCGTCAGCCGCGGTGAGCACGGTCTCGGCGACATCGGACAGCGCGGCCGCGCAGAACTCGCGCAGGTCCGGCTCGTCATCCACCACCATCACGGTGACGGCGCGCTTCTCGCTCAGCGTGGGCGCGGCCGGCGGCGGCGGCTCGGGCGTCGCCGCCGCGCCGGCGGGCAGATAAACCGAGAACTTGGTGCCGATGTTCTCGGCCGAATTGACCTCGATGAAGCCGTTGTGCTTCTTGACGATGCCATACACCATCGCCAGGCCGAGGCCGGTGCCCTTGCCCACCTCCTTGGTGGTGAAGAACGGCTCGAAGATGCGGTGGAGCGACTCCTTCGGGATGCCGATGCCGTTGTCCTCCACCTCGAGCACCACGAAGGTGCGGCCAGCGTTTTGAGGCAGGGCCTGTGCGTCATAGCCGCGCCGCGTGGAGATGACCACGGAGCCGTTCTTGCGCGCGGCGAGGGCGTCGCGGGCGTTGATGACGAGATTGATGACCACCTGCTGGATCTGCGTCTCGTCGGCCTCGATGGGCGGCATGCCATCTTCCTGGGGCTCGAGCTTCAGCTCGATGGTGGCTGGCACCGTGGAGCGCAGCATCGCGTGCGTTTCCTCGAGCAGCTTGGCGAGGTCGAAGAGCTTGAGCACCGTGGGCGAGCGCCGCGAGAAGGCGAGGAGCTGGCCGGTGAGTTCCGCGGCACGCGATGCGGAGCGCTCGATCTGGAGAAGCTTTTGGAAGGTGCCCTCGTCCTCGCCCGAAGCGCGCTTGAGCAACTCGGTGTAGCCGAGGATCGTGGTGAGCAAGTTGTTGAAGTCGTGCGCCACGCCGCCGGCCAGCGTGCCGATGGAGTCCATCTTCTGCGAGTGGAGGATCTGGCGCTCCATCTCCTTGTCGTAGGTCACGTCGCGGAAGAAGAACATCCGCCCGAAGATGTGGCCCGACACGTCGCGCGCGGGCGCCGAGTAGCGCTGGAGGATGCGCTGCGCGCCGCCGGCCGGGTGGCCGATCACCATCTCGTCCATGCGCTCGGCGGCGGGGTCGGCGAGGAGGCCGTCGAGGATGCGGCCCTGGATGTCCCAGTCGGAAAGCACCGGGCGGATGAGGTCCATCAGCTCGCGGTGGGAGGAGCCGGCGATCTTGGCCTGCGGGATGTGGAAGAGCTCGCGGAAGCGCTGGTTGACCATCGTGATGACCGGCCGGCCGGGCGTGGTCTGCTCGATCACCATCACGGCAATGTCGGAGGAGTTGAGAAGATTGTTGAGATAGGTGCCGCGTTCGATGGACTGCTTGGCCAGCAGCCGCCCCTCGAAGGCGAGCGCCAGCGTGAGCGCCAAGTCCTCGAGTAGCGCGGCCTCCGTCTCGGTCCAAGCCGAGGCGCGCCGCCCGAACATCAGCGCCCAGCGGAAACCCGGGTGCCCGGCGAGGCAGATGGCGAGGTAATGCGTGGTCGTCGGCGGCCCCTCCTCGGCGGTGGGCGCGGGCACGGAAAAAACGATGGCCCCCGCGGCGCGCAGGATGGGGTCGAGGTATTGGATGGCCCACTCGCGCGGCGGCGCGGTGTGGGTGAAGGCGGGCTGGCGGTGGGTTTGCGCGGCGGCCTCGGCCACGATGGTCTTGCGGCCCCAGTCCCAGATGGTGCCGAGGTCCGGCGGCACCAGCCACAGGCAGGCATGCTCGGCGCGGAAGGACTCGCACAGGCGGCAGACCACCTCGTTCTCGAAGTTGACGCTCTCGGGCTGGGCGGCGAGCAGGGCGGCGTCCACCTCGCGGCGGATCTGCTGGAAGAGCGCCGCCACGATTCCCCCGCGCGCATCCTGCACGCGGAGGCCACGCAGATGTCGACCGAGACGGAGCTGATGGCGCGCATCGGCCGCCGGCTGTCCGGCACCGGCGTGACGCGCGAAGAGGCGGCC
>CALMOL010000499.1:1564-1883 GCA_937871685.1 uncultured Verrucomicrobiota bacterium | reverse complement strand
GGGGTGTGGGGAGGGCAGGGGAGCGCGTTTTTCGGCTGGACGCGCGCCCGATGGCCCCGCTTTTTCTCGGTCATGATTCCAGACCATTCCCTTGCCGGGCTCCCGGCCGGCCTCACGCCGGCGCAGGCGCAGGCGCAGTTCGACCAGCTCCAGCAGAAGCTTGTCCCGCTTTGGCAGCGCTCGCTCGACCGATTCAACCAGAGCGAGCAAACCATCGTCGTGGTGCCCTCGATGACCGTGGACCTGGCGGTCTCGGGGGTTGCCCCCGGGGGGGAAGAGGGGGGGGTGCTCTTGCTGGGGCAGGGGCGGGCGCCGCCCC
>CALMOL010000499.1:0-1554 GCA_937871685.1 uncultured Verrucomicrobiota bacterium | reverse complement strand
CTCGGCTTCCTGCTCCTGCTGCTCGCGCAGCCGCGCGCGCGGATGATCTACGTGACCTCGCAGGCCATTCATCCCAGCGTGATCGAGTATTACCTCAACCTGCTGCCCGGCGTGATCCTGAGCCACGCGCGGCGGCGGCTCACGCTGCTCACGCCGTATGACGACTCGACCCGGCCGCTCTCGCTCAAGCTGCTGGAGCGCCCGCGCCTCCTCGAGCGGATTTCGGACGCCATCGCCGACAAGGACCACGCCCACCTGGTCTGCTTCAACACCACGTTCCTCGAGCGCAACCTCGCCCTGCGCCTCGGCATTCCGCTCTATGGCGCGGACCCGCGCCACCTCGATTTCGGCACCAAGTCCGGCTGCCGTCGGCTCTTCGCCCGCGCCGGCATCTCCTATCCGCTGGGGGCGGACGACCTGGGGAGCATCGAGGAGATCGCGCCCGCGCTGGCGCGGATGCTCGCCGAGCGCCCCGGCATGCGCCAAGCGGTGGTGAAGATCAACGAGGGCACGTCCGGCGAGGGCAACGCCTCGGTGGATCTGGAAGGCCTGCCGCCCGGCGCCGACGTGGAGGCCATCGCGGCACGCGTCCATGCGATGCGTTTGGAAAAACCGGGCATGGCCTTCGAGGAATACGCGAGGAAGTTTCGCGCCCGCGGCGGCATCGTCGAGGAGCGCGTCGGCATCGGCGCGCGCGAGGTGCGCTCGCCGAGCGTGCAGATGCGCGTCACGCCGCTGGGCAAGCTGGAACTGCTTTCCACCCATGACCAGATGCTGGGCGGCGCCAGCGGCCAGAGCTACCTCGGCTGCATCTTCCCGGCCGACCCCGCCTACGCCGCCGCGATCACGCGCGAGGCCGAGAAGGTGGGCCGGCTCCTCGGCGAGGCCGGCGTGCTCGGCCGCTTCGCGCTGGACTTCGTGGTGGTGCGCGAGGGCGAGGCCGGCGAGTGGACGCCCTACGCGATCGAGATCAACCTGCGCAAGGGCGGCACCACGCACCCGTTCCTCACGCTGCAGTTCCTCACCGGCGGCGCGTATGACCCCGAGACCGCCGTGTTCACCACGCCGGGCGGGCAGCGCAAGTTCCTGGTCGCCAGCGACCACGTCGAGTCGCCGCTCTACCGCGGCTACACGCCGGACGACCTCTTCGACCTCGTGGTGCGGCGCGGCCTCCATTTCGGGCAGGTGCGCCAGACGGGCGTGGTGCTGCACATGCTGAGCGCGCTCGGCTCGTCGGGCCGCCTGGGACTGACGGCCGTCGGGAACTCCCCCGAGGAGGCGCACGAGATCTTCGCCGCGGCCAAGGCCGCGCTCGACGAGGAGGCGCGCTTCGAGGAGATCGCGGCGGGCTGAAGCGGCGGAATCAGAGGTTCACGATCGTCCCCACCGTTCCGGCTTGGCCGGGCAGGCCGTTGTTGCCGTCGCGCTCGGACGCGGGGGCCGTCGGCGCGCTGAGGCCGCCCGCGCCGCCGGTGCCCGCCACGCCGCCGACGAAGGTGGAGCCGGTGCTGCCGGCCAGCGTCGAGCTGCGCAGCACGATGCCAGCCGCGAGGC
>CALMOL010000498.1 GCA_937871685.1 uncultured Verrucomicrobiota bacterium | reverse complement strand
GGATGGAGGATGGAAGATGGAAGATGGAAAGGACGCGGTGGCGGCAGACCGCGGGACCAAGCCGGATCCGAAGCAGGAAAAGAAGGACCAGCCGCCGCCCAAGAAGGACTGGATCTGGCGCATCCACGAGAAGTTCAACGCCCGCTTCGAGCGCTTTCGCAGCGGCTACCGCGGCGCGCTGGACTGGTCGCTGGCGAATCGCCTGCTCGTGCTGTGCTGCTTCGGCGGCTTCGTGCTCGTCTCGCTGTGCCTGACGCCCTTCATCGGGCGCGACTTCTTCCCGCGCGTGGACGCCGGGCAGTTCCGCCTCCACGTGCGCACCGCGAGCGGCACGCGCATCGAGGAGGCGGAGCGCGTCTTCGGCCAGGTGGAGAACTACATCCGCGAGGTCGTGCCCAAGGACGAGCTCGAGCTCATCCTCGACAACATCGGCCTGCCCGTCGGCGGCGTGAACCTCGCGTTCTCGGACTCGGCCACCATCGGCTCGTCCGACGGCGAGATCCTCGTGGCGCTCAAGGAGGGCCACCGCACGGCCACGCCGGAGTTTGTGAAGCGCCTGCGCCGCGAGCTGCCGGGGAAGTTTCCCGGCGTCGTCTTCTACTTCCAGCCGGCCGACATCGTCTCGCAGATCCTGAACTTTGGCTTGCCGGCCCCCATCGACATCCAGGTCACCGGCCCCGGGCGCAACGCGCCGCAGAACTACAAGATCGCGCGCGAGATCGCCGACAAGGTCGCGCAGATTCCCGGCGCGGTGGACACCCACATCCACCAGGTGCTCGACGCCCCGCAGATCGACGTGCAGCTCGACCGCCCGCGCGCGCAGCTCCTCGGCCTGAACGCCAACGACGTGGCCAACGCGCTGCTCATCTCGCTTTCCGGCTCCGGCCAGACCGCGCGGAACTACTGGGTGAATCCGCAGAACGGCGTGAACTACCTCGTGGCCGTGCAAACGCGCCAATACGAGGTGGACTCGCTCAACGCGCTCACCAACACGCCCGTGATCCCGACCGGCGGCTCCGCGGCGGGCGGAACCAGCGGCGCGGCGTCCGCCAACGCGACTTCCGCCGGCACTGGCGGCTCGCCCTCGCAGACCAGCGCGGCCAACGCCGCGCCCGCGCCGCAGCTCCTCGCCAACCTCGCTTCCACGCGGCGCTCCACGGCGCCGGTGGTGATCAACCACTACAACATCCAGCCTTCCTACGACATCTACGCCGACGCCCAGGACCGCGACCTCGGCGGCATCACCTCGGAGGTGGAAAAGATCGTCGCGTCCTACCAGCCGACCGAGGGCTGGTTCAAGGGAATGCTGCGCGCCGTCCTGCCGAAGAAGTGGCTCGGCGACCCGCCGAAGTCGAAGCTCCCCGGCGGCACCGAGATCAACGTGCGCGGCCAGGTGCAGAGCATGAACGAGGCGTTCACCAAGCTCGGCTTCGGCATCCTTTTCGCGGTGGTGCTCGTGTATCTGCTGATGGTGGTGAACTTCCAGAGCTGGCTGGACCCGATCATCATCATCACCGCGCTGCCCGGCGCGCTGAGCGGCATCCTGTGGATGCTCTTCGCCACCTCCACCACATTCAGCGTGCCCTCGCTCATGGGCGCCATCATGTGCATCGGCGTGGCCACGGCGAACTCGATCCTGCTGATCACCTTCGCCAACGACCAGCGCCTGGAGGGCAAGGACGCGCACGACGCCGCGCTGGAGGCCGGCACCACGCGCCTGCGCCCCGTGCTCATGACCGCGCTGGCGATGATCCTCGGCATGATCCCGATGAGCCTCGGCCTGGGCGAGGGCGGCGAGCAGAATGCCCCGCTCGCCCGCGCCGTGATCGGCGGCCTCTTCGTGGCCACGGCGACGACGCTCTTCGTGGTGCCGTTGTTCTACGCGATGTGGCGGAAGAAAGACATCGAGCCCGTGAGCGACGAGGACGCCGAGCTGCTCTTCGAGGAGGACGAGCCGGAGCGGCAACTCGCCAACGCGCTCCACCAGCGCGACGGCAAGAACGGCAAGAACGGCCACGCGAAGCCCGGCGACCGCCGCGCCAAGGATGGCCACGACCACGAAGACGAGGATTCGGCGCGCGATGACCGGCACGCCGTGGCCTCCTCGGGCGGCCACGAGCGGCACTGAGCTTCCTTCTTTCCCACGCGCATGAATTCCTCGGACCACTCTGATTCCCGCGACGGCCGCGACGCCACCGCAACGCAGCCGGCCTTGCCCGCGCCCAAGGAGACGCTGCTCCTGGAAGAGCACCCGCATCACGAGGAGGACCACGACGAAGGAGGAGCTCCCGACAAGGGTCGTCGCCGCAAGCAATCGGCGGACGCAGAAAAGCCGGGGAACAAACCGCCGAGCAACGAGCCTCCCAAGAAGGACGCCCATCGCTCGCGCGGCCGTTTCCTGATTCTCCTGCTCGTCCTCGCCCTCGCGCTCGCGGTGCTGTTTGCGTTCGGGTTGTTTGCCCGCATGCACCGCGGACGCGAGCAGAAGGAAACCGCTCGCACCCAAGAGGCCGCCGCGCGCACCGTGCAGGTGGTGCGTCCCTCGAAGGCGCCGCCGATCTTCGACTTCGGCCTGCCCGGCTCCGCCGAGCCCCTCCAGCAGGCCACGCTCTACGCCCGCACGAATGGCTACCTCAAGGAGCGTCTCGTGGACATCGGCGACCGCGTGACCGAGGGCCAGCTCCTCGCCCGCATCGAGGCGCCCGACGTGGACGCGCAGCTTCGCCAGGCTCAGGCTTCGCTCGAGCAATTGCGCGCCGCCTTTCAGCTCGCCCGCGTCAACTTCGACCGACAGAAAAAGCTGCTCACCGAGAAGGTCGTCTCGCGGCAGGAATACGACCAGAACGAGGCCGCCTTCAATCAAGCCAACGCCAACCAGCAGGCCGGCGAAGCCAACGTGGCCAATCTCCAGGCGCAGAAGAGCTTCCAAGAAATCCGCGCCCCTTTCGACGGCGTGGTCACCGCGCGCTTCACCGACGTGGGATCGCTCATCGCCCCCGGCACGAGCCAGAGCGCACCAAGCCTCTTCACCGTGGCGCAGACCGACATCCTGCGCGTCTTCGTCAACGTTCCGCAAGCCTACGCCGTGAATATCCAGGCGGGTCAGGACGTGGACATCACCGCGGCCGAGTATCCGAAGGAAACCTTCCGCGGGAAGGTGGCGCGCTCGGCCCGCGCGCTCGACCCGGCCGCGCGCACCGAGCGCGTGGAGGTCCAGCTGAGCAGCGAGAACGGCCGCCTGCTGCCGGGCATGTATCTGGGCGTGAACATCAAGGTGCAGTCGGCGGACTCCGTGCTGATCGCGCCGGCCAGCACCCTCGTCATCCGCCGCGAAGGCCCGCGCGTGGCCACCGTCACCGCCGACAAGAAGATTCAATACAAGCTCATCGAGCTCGGCCGCGACTTCGGCACGAACGTCGAGGTGCTCAAGGGTCTAGACGGCAAAGAGTCGCTTGTCATCAACCCGACCGACGACCTTACTGACGGCGAGGCCGTGGAACCGCAGGAAAAAAAGGACGACAAGAAGCCCGAAGGCGCGCGCCCGCCGTCAGACAAGGAGCAGAAGGACGACGGGAAGAAGGAGAAATAGCCAAGCGCAGCTCGAGGTTCGCCGATTGAGCGCCACCAGGGATGGTTCCAGGAAAGCGAACTTCTCCCGTCCGCATCCGCCGGCCCTTGAGGCACTCGCCATTTGGCTGGCGGTCCTGCTGCTCAGCGGTGGACTGCTTTCTCCCGCAAGCGCATTCATCGCGCTGAACTGCCGGCGCTTCGCGCAGGTCACTCCGCCAGCGTCTTCGTTTTCTGCTCGAGGCGCACCTCGGTGATCACCATCGTCTGGTCCACGGCCTTGCACATGTCGTAGATCGTCAGCGCGGCCACGCTCACGCCGGCCAGCGCCTCCATTTCCGCGCCGGTCTTGCCGGTGGTGCGCACCTCGCAGCGGATCGCGATGCCGTCCGGCTCCGTCGCAAGGTCCACCACCACGTGCTCCAGCAGCAGCCCGTGGCACAGCGGGATCAGCTCCGGCGTGCGCTTCGCCGCCTGGATGCCGGCGATGCGCGCCGTGGCCAGCACGTTGCCCTTCGCGATCCGGTCGCGCTCGATCAGCATCAGCGTCTCCGGGCGCAGCCGGATGCGGCCGGAGGCCACCGCCACCCGCGTTGAAGTCAGCTTGCCCGACACGTCCACCATGCTCGCCTGTCCGTCGGGAGACAGGTGAGTGAAGCGCAACGGTCCGCGCTGGTAGGGAACGGGGCTCATCGGGGCTGGTCGTTTGGTTTCCACCCCGATGCATCGGCACGGCCGCGCGCCGGGGCAAGCCGGCAAAAAGCCAGCCTGCGCCTGAAAGCTCGAAGAACCATAACCCGGCGCAAGTCTCGAAATTCCTGGGGCGGTCGAAACCACTTCGGGCTGCGGTGCTTTGGTGCGATCAGCTTTTTTCGTCGGGCGCTGGCCTTGAGTTTGTCGCTTCTTTTCGGAATTGCCTTGAGCGGCCATCTCGCTTCGCTCGGTTCGAGTTTCGGTCCCCCGAGTCTGTTTTCCCCATGCCTTCCCCCGCCGCCGAAGCCCTCTGCCGCCGCTCGATCGAAGATCCCGACGCGTTTTGGTCCGAGCAAGCCGCCCTGCTCAACTGGCACGCGCCCTTTCGCACCGTCTGCGATTTTTCGCGCGCCCCCTTCGCGCGCTGGTTCAACGGCGGCGAGCTCAACCTCTGCCACAACGCCCTCGACCGTCACCTCGCCGCGCGCGGCGACCAGATCGCAGTTTACTGGCACTCATCCGAGACGAACGATTCCAAGACCTTCACCTACCGCGAGTTCCATCGCGAGGTTGTGCGCATGGCCGCCGGGTTTCGCTCGCTTGGCCTCGGCCGCGGCGACCGCGCGCTCATCTATCTGCCGATGATCCCCGAGGCCGCCATGGCGATGCTCGCCTGCGCGCGGCTCGGCGCGGTCCACTCCGTCGTCTTCGCCGGATTTGCCGCCGGCTCGCTCGCCACCCGCATTGACGATGCGGAAGTGAAGCTCGTCGTCACCTGCGACGCCTCTCTCCGCGCCGGCAAGGCGGTCCCGCTCAAGCGCCTCGCCGACGAGGCCATCTCCCTCGCGAAGCACCAGCCCGCGCACGTCGTCGTCATCGACCGCGGCGTGGACAAGGAGGCCCCGCGCACGCCCGGCCGCGACGTGGACTACGCCACGCTGCGCGAGGAGCACCGCGAGGCCGAGGTCGAGCCCGTGTGGCTCGAGTCGAGCGAGCCGTGCTTCCTGCTCTACACCTCCGGCACCACCGCGCGGCCCAAGGGCATCGAGCACGACACCGGCGGCTGGGGCGTCGCGCTCGCCGCCTCGCTCAAGCACATCTTCGACGGCCGCCCCGGCGAGACCTACTTCTCCACCGCCGACGTGGGCTGGGCCGTGGGCCACGCCTACACCGTGTATGGGCCGCTCATCGGCGGCATGTCCACCGTGATCTACGAGGGCCTCCCCGTCCGTCCCGACGCCGCCGTGTGGTGGCGCCTCGTGGAATGGACCAAGGCCACCGTGATGTTCTCCTCCCCCACCGCCGTGCGCGTGCTCAAGAAGCAGCCGGAAGAGTGCTTCCACCGGCACGACATCTCCTCGCTGCGCAATTTCTTCATCGCCGGCGAGCCCCTCGACGAGCCTTCCTCCACGTGGCTGCGCGGCATGCTTGGCGTGCCCATTATCGACAACTACTGGCAGACCGAGAGCGGCTGGCCCATGCTCACCCTGCTGCCCGGCACTGGCCCCGTGGACGTGCGCGCCGGATCGCCCGGCTTCCCCGCCTACGGCTACCGCATGAAGATCGTGGACCGCGAGGGCCGCGAGGTGCCGCGCGGCGAGAAGGGCGTGCTCATCGTCGAGGAGCCGATGCCCCCGGGCTTCATGACCACCGTGTGGCGCAACGACGACATGTTCGTGAACCACTACTGCGGCCAGTATCCGGGCAAGCCCTACTACTCCACCTTCGACCTCGCCTACCAGGACCAGGACGGCTACACCTTCATCCTGGGCCGCACCGACGACGTGATCAACGTGGCCGGCCACCGCCTGGGCACCCGCGAAATCGAGGAAACCGTCTGCGCCCACCCCGCCGTCGCCGAGTGCGCCGCCATCGGCGTGGCCGATCAGACCAAGGGCCAAGTCATCTACTGCTTCGTCTCCCTCAAGCAGCCCGACGACTGGCAGGGCGAGGACAAGCGCGTCGAGATCACCCGCGCCGTCGAAAAGACTATCGTCGAGCACCTCGGCGTCGTGGCGCGCCCCGCTTTCGTGGGACTCGTGCGCCTGCTGCCCAAGACGCGATCCGGGAAGGTCTTGCGGCGCGCGATGCTCGCCATTTGCGAGGGCCGCGCCGCCGGTGATCTCAGCACGCTCGAGGATCCCATGGCCCTCGAGGGCGTCCGCGAGATCGTGCAGTCCGTGAAGAGGTGAGGCGGAAGGCCGTTTGTCCTGCTTTTCACTCGCCGATTCCCGCGGCTAGCTGATCTGCCAGCGCCCGCACGCCCGCGACCTGCGGCAGCGCGGCAAGCCACTCCGCGGGGATGGCCGCCTCACCTTCGCGCAGGCCGGCGAGGCCGCCGGTCACGCAGCCGGTCGTGTCGGTGTCGCCGCCGAGGTTCACGGCGGCCAGCACGGCGGCGCGATAATCGGCGTGGCGCAGCAAGCACCAGAGCGAGGCTTCCAGCGTGTGGAGCACGTAGCCGCTCCCGGTAATCTCCTCCCGCGCCGTCCGCGCGAAGCCAGGCGCCAGCACGCGGGCGAAGCGCTCCTCCTCCGCCGGGTGCGCCGCGAGAAGCGGGCGAAATTCCCCGATGGCCGCCGCCAGCGCCGCATCCGCATCCTCCCCGCGCAGCATCCGCGCCGCCACGAGGCAATACAGCGCGCAGCAAAGCTGCGCGCGCGGGTGACCGTGCGTGACGCGGGAGTGCTGCATCGCCTCGGTGGCCAGCGTCTCCGCCGGCGCGTGCGCGAAGCGCAGCGCCACGGGCAGGATGCGCATCAGGCTGCCGTTGCCGTTCGAATGCTCGTCGGCCGGCCCGGCCAGCTCGGCCGGGATGCCGCGGGCAATCCGCCGCAGCGCGTGGTCGGTCGTCCCGCCGATGTCGAAGACTTCGCCGCGCGCCGCCCAGTGACCATCCTCGACCCACCGCACGAAGAGCGCGCCCGCCTCCGCCGGGCCGCCACCGGCCGCCAGCGCCTCCGCGAGGCAGAGCAGCAGCGCCCCATCGTCCGACCATGTGCCCGGCAGTTGACTCCACGTTCCGAAGCCGCGCATTTCCGCGACCGGATCGGCATCGCGCTTCTCGCGATCAGTAAACTCCACCGGCACGCCCAGCGCGTCGCCCACGAGCGCGCCGAGGATTCCCCCGCGCACGCGGTCCTTCCATGCAGGCGCGCTCACTGACCCTCCTTCCACGCGGCCACGAAGGCGCGCTGCTCGTCCGTCTCCGGCGTCTGCGCGAAGAGGTGCGGACTCGGCCCGAGGAGCGTCTGGAGGCGGGCCACGGCGTCCGCCGGGGCGGCGTGGCCATGGCGGACCAGCCAGCAGGCGACCGCCGTCCCCGTGCGACCGCGCCCGCCCCAGCAATGAATATACGCCGTCCCGCCGGCCGCGCGGATGGCATCAATGCGGTCGAGCGCCGCGCGCATTTCCGCTACCGTGGGGATAGAAAGGTCGCGGATCGGATGGCGCGCGAATTCCGGCGCCCGGTCACTCGCCGCCTCGCGGGCGAGCGCGTCGTAGGGGGCGAACGGCTCCCCGGCATGCCCGACCTCGTCCACCTCCATGAGCGAGACGAAGTGCGTGACGCCCGCGCCAAGAATCGCTGCGACCTTCTCGCGGGCCTGCTCCGGGTGGCGGTCGCCCGGATAACAGCCGGCCAGGAGCCGCTCCGCGACCCAGTAAGAGCGCGGATGGGGCGGCGTGGATGCAGTCATCACGGCGAGATAGTGAACAATATACACTTCTCCGTCAAGCTGGCGGCGGCGCGCTGGCCGCCGCCAAGCTCGATCTCGTCCCAGGGTCACGTCAAAGCCGCACCGCCTCGAACGGCGACCGCTCCAGCGCGGCCATCGTTTCCACGAGGTGATGCGCCAAGCGTTCGATGACTTCCGCCGGCAGTTCCCCCTCCACCGTCATCTGCACCTGGCTCATGTCCTCGACATACCGCACGACGACCCCCTCGACGCGGATGCGATGGACCTTGTATTCTTCTTCGTTCGCCGGCACGGCCTCATGAGGCACGGGCGGCTGGTAGCGGCAAGCGTAACGATCTAGATCGGGCGGACCACCCAGCTGCTCCTCCAGCGTCGGCCAGGGAATGTCGTCTGCCGGCGGTGCCAGCGCCTCCCGCAGGGAAGGAGTGTCGCGCGACCACGCTGCCATTTGCATCTCCCAGAAATGGTTTCGATTTCCGTCCTGGCGCCGCACTTCGAAACGCGGCCACTTCCGCTCGGTGAGGCGAGTCCAGACCCAGGCTCCCAAATCGAGCGCCCAGACGTCGATGTTCTCAATGAGCGACCGGTCGGGATTGCCGCGGCCGAGCTCGCCCCCCTCGATCCAAACGCTCCGTCCATCGGGCGACAGCAGCGCCGCGTGACCATGGATCCAACCCGGGGAATTCCCGGAAGTTTCCACCGGCGTGATTTCAAACGAGCCCACATCACGGCAAGGACCGGCGTGAAGCCGGGCCGCCGGCTGGCCTGGTAGCCAAGGCTTCCAATGACGATAAGGCGGCCCTCGTGGAGCGTCGCCGAGTGGAAGTCCGTCGGGGGAAAGACGCTCTCGGGATAGCCGAGGAGGCCGGTCCGGCCGTCCAGGTGGGTGACGACCACGTCGTTGTAGATGAAGAAGTCTGGGTCGTAGTGGTCCTCGTGCTCGCCCGCGAGGCGAACCACGCGCCCATCGGGCAGCGGCGTCGTGCTCTGGCCAAGCCGCTGAAAGCACTAGTCAGGCCCGGTCCCAAACTCGGCTTCCAACCCGAAGTGCTTCCGAATCGAGTAGGCATTCCAATCCGCGTGCTCTCGGATGAGCCACTCCCACGCGGAATTGTTCAGCCGCTCCGGGTTCGTCGTTCCAAAGCGCGGATGGCGCCATTCCAGAAATTGCTCACGGGTGGGGGGAGAATTCATTGCTTCGGAGAGATACGGAGAAAACGCCGGCCGCGCCGCGCCGCAACCCGAGCAGGTCCACCACCGTGCGCCTAGGTTCCGAATCGGTCGCCCAATCCGTCACGCTCCTTATCCCGCGTCCCGATGCCTCCTGCGTGCCGTTCGCGCGGCGCGCGATCCGAAACGGAGCGCAGTCAGAGTCGTCAGACAGGCGGTTGCCGCGCAGCAAGGGAACCGGCTCGTGCCAACGGCGCATCAATGCGCTTCCTCGCAAATCCGCTGCCCTGAGCCGCCGGCCGAAACCCTGTTCCGACAAACTATTTTTCCTTGACCGATAAAACGTGTCGGCACATCACTTCTGCATGGCCGACGCCGCCGTGCTCCTCCGACCGCTCCGGACGCGCATCCTTGGGATGCTCGCCGAGCCGCAGTCCGCCGCTGGGATCGCGCGCACGCTCGAAGTCTCCCGGCAGAAGGTTGGCTACCACCTCCGCGCGCTCGAGGAACAAGGGCTCGTCGAGCTCGTCGAGGAGAAGAGGGTCGGAAACTGCGTCGAGCGCACCGTGCGCGCGACCCAGCGGGCCTACTTAGTGTCCGCCGAGGCGCTCGGCTCGCTCGCGCAGGGCGCGGCCGAGGCGACGGACCGTTTTTCCGCCGCGTATGTCGTCGCCGTCGCCGCCCGCGCCCTCGGGGAAGTCACGCGCCTCCGTCACGCCGCGGACGAGGCGGGCAAGCGTCTCGCCACGCTCACGCTCGAAACCGAGATCCGTTTCGCCACCGCCGCCGCGCGCGCGGCCTTCGCCGAGGAACTCGCGCGGGAGATTGCGCGGCTCGCCGCCAAATACCACGACGCGTCCGCCCCGCGCGGACGCACGCATCGCCTCGCTTCCTTCGCCTATCCCAAGCCCGCCGACCCCGCGCCGACATCTCCCTGAACCTCCTCACCCTCATCCCCACGAACCCCGCCATGGCCCCAAACCAGACCCGCGACATCGTGCTCTCCGTCGAGCTCGACGCCTCCCCCGAAGAAGTCTTCCGCGCCGTTACCGACGGCACCGAAATCGCGAAGTGGCTCGCCCCCGAGGCGGGCTCCACCCCACCCGAGAGTGGAAAGAAGGGCACCATCTGGGTCTCGTGGGGCGAAGGCATGCGCGCCGACCGCGAGCTAGAGATTTACGAATCGCCGAAGCACCTGCGGCACCAAGCCGGCGAGAATGGCGAAACGCACGCCCCGCTCTACGCCGATTGGATCATCGAGGCGCACGATGGCGGCCAGACGACGCTCCGCCTCGTCCACTCCGGCTTCAGCCCCGGCGCCGATTGGGACGATGAGTTCGAGTCGCATGCCCGCGGGTGGAAGCTCATGCTCACAAACCTGCGCCACTACTTCGCGCGCCACCCGCACGAGCCCGCGGTGCACCTCGTGGCCCCGCAGAACGTCGAGCAGCCGCGCGCCGCCCTCTGGAAGAAACTCCTCGCCCTCGTCGGCCTCTCCGCCGCGCCGAAAGCCGGCGACGCGTTCCGCCTCACCACGCCGAAGGGCGAAGCACTCACCGGCACGGCCGACTTCGTCATCGATGGCTATGACCTCGGCCTCGTCGTGCGCGAGCGCGGCGATGCGCTCCTCCGCTTCAACCTCATGGGGAAGCCAGAGTCGCCTTCGACCTTCGTGTTCGGCTACGCCATCGCCTACGGCCCCGACCGCGATCGCGCCGCCGAGCTGAACGAGAGCGTTCCCCTCGCCGACTGAGGCTTTCGAAGCGGCCCCAACGCCAACAGGCCAAGCGCGGATTTTTGTCGGAGGTCCGATGAGCGCCGGAAACAAAGCCGCCCCGCACTCCCCGCCCCTCTGAACCTTTCCTAGCCGAAGACTACCATGGTCTGGCGGCTGAGCGCCGCGGGGCGGCCATCCGGCGTCCAAAGGATCGCGGATTGATGGGTGTAGCCACCGGCGGCGGCGAGCACCTTGGAATCCAAGCGCCAGCCCTCTAGCGGCAGGCCGTCGAAGCCGTCTTGCAGCAGTTCGAGCATCCAAGTCATCGAGGCACCCGGCGCAGGGGCTTCCAGCAGGGAAAACGCCAGCGGCGGGAGCAGATCCGCGATGGCCGGCAGGTGCAGCTCGGTGAACTGCCCTTGGTCGAGAAGTGAAACCTCGACCACGGCCCGCGCTTCCCTCGCCCCGCTGAAGGGCAGGCCGCCGCGCAGCCAACGCATTCGAAAGTGCTGAAAGAACGCGGGCGTGACGTCCGGGACGTAGCCGAACTCGATGGGCGAGGGCGCATCGACCTCGGGCCGCTGGAGGACGATGGAAACGGCGGAAGCGCGCGAGGCGCCGAAAATGCCGACAACGACGGCCAGCGTCTGATCTCCATCCACCAAGCGTCCTTCGACGTGGAAGGTGTTCTTCCCGGCACGCAGCATGCGCGCCGCCACCGCGAGCGATCCGGCTGGCACCGGAGCAAGGAAGGTCACCTGGAGCACGCGCAGCGGAATCTCCGTCGGCACCAAAGAACGCATCGCCTTGAGGGCGAAAGAAACCTGCAGCCCGCCGTAGAGGCTGCGACCCTGGAGCCAACACTCGCTCGCGAAGCCCACCCAGCGATCGTCCTGTAGAACCAGGGTGGCGAGGGCTTGGTGAAACGGAGTCTTCATGAGGCGGAGGATACCCGCTCGGCACCCTGATCGCTACGCACCCCGCTCGAAAGGTCCCATCTCATCCCGACGCGGGACCAGAGTCGCAGGATCAGCCAGCCCGCGATTGTAGAGGCAGCTCTGTCCGCGAAGGCGGACGTGCCGCCTCTGATTTTCTTCCCGGGTGAACGCCGAACAGACCATCCGGCAGCGGCCACCCGGGAGAAGGCGACAGGCGGCACGTCCGCCTTCGCGGACAGAGCCGCCTCTACCGCTCGGCCGGAACGCGCCAACTGGCCGGAGAGTCCGCAAATCCCCGCTCAATCTTTCGCCGGTGGCGTCTTGTTGCCCCGAACCTCGTCCGCCATCGTCCAGTAATTCGAGCAGAAGCGGAAGACGTTCCGGCCGCTCTTTGCCTCAAACACCTCGAGGTAGGCGTTCACCGTCCCGCCGCCAAAAACCACGACGCGGTCCTCGTTCGCCACGATCCGGATGGAGTGCTCGATCCATCCGTTGAGGCTGAGGCGCCCACGAAAGTAGGCCCAGATTTCCGCCTGCCACTCGAAGCGGGCGGCGGGCATCTCAAACGCATAAAGCACGCCGGGAGATCCCCCGGCCGCGGCGAGAAACGCGCGCGAGCGAGTCAGGGCCACGTCGCTGTCCATGCCGAGCTCGCCACCCTGGGAAAACTTCGCTTGGTCTGTTGGCAGCGAGAGGACGACCGAGCGCCTTCCCTCCTCATACCGCACTCCCCCGGGCATCTTCTTGATCCTTCTCGCCCCTCCCTCGCCCGCGGGATAAGCCTTTCGGCGGCCGTCCAAGTTTCCGCCGGCCAGGCCATCCTGCCACCACGGCGGCACCGGCACCCCCGCGTGTTTGCGAGCGAGGTCGAACAGTCGCACGAAGGCAGCCCGCTGGCTTGGCCTTGGCGCGCGCACCGCCAGCTCATAGGCGGCTTGGAGCGCCACGCCGCTCTCCGGATCCTCCGCCAGACGCGCGAGCTGCTCGTCGCTCGCGCCGGCGAAGAGCACGCGGTATCGCCCCGCGAGCTCGCGGTCGTCGCTTGGCGGGACCCGCCAGCCGGACGCCGAGCGTTCCAATCGCTCCGCCGGCACGTCGAGCTTGGCGTGGGGAGATGGAATATCCTGCGCCCGCAGCGCGCCACCCGCGAAGGCGATCGAGCACCACAGCGCGACGAAGGTCCGCGGCCAAGGTTTCATCCCGCCACCGTAACGCCATCCGGTTTGGAAACACCCCCTTTGTGTCGGAGCGCAGGAGATCGCGCCGACTCGCTCTGGCGCGGGCGCGGATGGCATTGCTCGTGCGCAAAGCTCCGTGCCCTCGAATGGGAGGAGGGTCAGGCGTTTTCGCCTGACCATCTCCCAAGCTGATTCGAAATGCGTTTTCGTTCGTTCGTCGCCACCGCAGCGCTGCGGTCGGGACGCTAGGTCGGCTGGGACCCGCGGCGCTTGGCGAATGATTCACGGGGCTTGGACAGACCGTGGCTCCCTGAGCCGGCGTCCTTGATGGCCTCGTCCCAGTTAATGCGTTGCGGTCCGAAGAGGGACGCGCCAGAGTTCGGTGGAATCAAGCTTTCCGCTCCCCCTTGCTCCCGATGAACCCTTCTCGCCTTGCCGCTGGCGCCGCCCTTGGCCTTGGGCTCGCCCTCGTCCCTTCCCCAGCGTCGGCTGATCACTTCCAATCAAGCGGCGCGCCCGACCTCGTTGTTCCGCTCGACGCCTTCAACATCGCAATTACCGGAATCAGCGCGAGCAACGCGAGTGGCTTCGTGGTTGCGCCGCTCACGGTGACGTTCAGTCCTGGCCAGTCGCAAAGCTTTGTGGGCGTCGGCATTGGCGGACAGACCGTGACGGTCACAACCAACGAGACCATCGGCGCGACCACCACGACGGACACCATCACCATCGGTGTCCCCCAGAATCTCTTGCCGCCAGGGACGACGATTGGCGGCGCTGCCGTTACCACGCTCCAACTCGACCTGGGACGAGGCAACGCGGGGACGAACCTGTTGGATTTCGCGCTGCCGATCACCAACCTTCTCACGAGTGGAACGATCCTCTATAACCTCGGCAACTTCTCCGTGACCCCGGTTGCCGAACTCAACGGGACCAACACCGCCCTCAGCGCGATGACGGGGATCACTTCCCTCGGCAATGGTGACCTTTCCAACTTCGGGATTCGCTCATTCACCCTCAATTTCACGTATTCCAACGTGGTCCCTGAGCCGGCCACTTGGGCTTTTCTCGCGACAAGCGTTGCGGTGGGCCTCGCTGCCACCCTGCGGCGTCGGCGCGCGTTCTGAGATTTCCCAGCGTTCGGCAAGAACGCTCAGTCTCGCGCGAGGCTGTCCGGGGAGCGGATAAGGGTTCTGTGCTGGGAGAGCGCCGCCGCGGCCAGTCCTGGCCGCGGTCCATGCGTTCGTCCCCCACGGTGGCTCCCGTTTGCTTCAAAATGAAGAACCCTTGCGCGTGAAAAAGCCTCTCCTCCCCATCGAAGCGATCGCCGCCAA
>CALMOL010000497.1 GCA_937871685.1 uncultured Verrucomicrobiota bacterium | reverse complement strand
GCCCCGCGCACCCTGGCTGTCTCGCTTCGCTCGGCTCACCGATCACTTCTCACTTTTCCCCATCTTGGACGCGCTGACGCAGCTCGAGCAGCTTTCTCTCTACCTCATCCGCGAGGCGGCACACCATTTCCGCCGGCCGGCGCTGCTCTGGAGCATCGGCAAGGACTCGTGCGCGCTGCTTCACCTCGTGCGCAAGGCGTTCTTGGGGCGCGTGCCGTTCCCGCTGGTCCATGTGGACACGGGATTCAAGCCGCCGGAGATGATCGAGTTCCGCGACCGTCTGGCACGGGAATGGGGACTGGAGCTGATCGTCGGGCAGAACACGGCGGCGCTCGCGGCGGGTGAGACGTTTCCGTCTGGCCGGTGCTCGCGGGTCGAGTGCTGCGGGCGGCTGAAGACGGACGCGCTCAAGGCCACGCTCGCGGCGCACCATTTCGACGCGGCGCTGGTGGGCATCCGGCGCGACGAGGAGGGCACGCGCTCGAAGGAGCGGTTCTTCTCGCCGCGCGGGCCGGGGGCGGAGTGGAACTTCCGCGAGCAGCCGCCGGAGTTCTGGGGGCAATTCCAAACGGAGTTCCCGCCGGGCACACACGTGCGGGTCCATCCCATTCTCCACTGGACCGAGCGCGACGTGTGGGAATACATCCGCCGCGAGAATATTCCGGTGGTGGACCTCTACTTCTCCCGCGACGGCCGCCGGAATCGCTCGCTGGGATGCTGGCCTTGCACGGGCACGGTGGAATCCTCCGCCGCCACGGTGGACGACGTCCTCGCCGAGCTGCGCGAGACCAGGACGGCCGAGCGCGCCGGCCGGGCCCAAGACGCGGAAAGCGAGGGAGCCTTCGAGAAGCTCCGCGCGGGAGGATACATGTGATTGGACCTCGACGCGCCAAAGGGTAGAAGTCTTGGCATGAAGAACCGCATCCGGGCACTGCTCCGCGCCGGGCCCTTTCAGCCGTTCGCCATCCACATGGCCGACGAGAAAAGCTACCGGGTCGAGCATCCCGATCTCATCCTGGCGTCTCCGGTGGAAGGCACCCAGCTCGGTGTGGAAACGCCTGATGGGGGTATTCATTTCCTTTCTGGACTTTTGATTGCGTCGGTGGAGCGACTGCCGATCCCTCAGTCGGCCTGACGCGATGGGGTCGGAACCTGCCGACGCGCCGCTCCGGCTCGTGCTCTGCGGCAGCGTGGACCACGGCAAATCCACGCTCGTGGGGCGGCTCCTGCACGAGACGGGCGCGCTGCCGGCCGGTCGCATCGAAGCGGTGCGCGGCGCGTGCGAGCGGCGGGGGGTCGCCTTCGAGTGGGCCTTCCTCACTGATGCACTCCAGGCCGAGCGCGACCAGAACGTGACGATCGACGCCGCGCACATCGAGATGCGCACCGCGCAGCGCCGCGTGCGGCTCATCGATGCGCCCGGCCACGAGGAATTCCTCCGCAACATGATCACCGGCGCGGCTGGCGCGGACGCGGCATTGCTGCTCGTGGCCGCCGACGAAGGCTGGCGCGGGCAGTCGCGGCGGCACGCCTGGCTGCTCGGGCTGCTCGGGCTGCGACAGGTTGCGGTGGTCGTGAACAAGATGGACGCCGTCGCCTGGGACGAGGGGGCGTTCCGCCGGATCGTGGCGGAGGGCGAGAAATTCCTGGCGGAGGCCGGCCTCGCGCCGGTCGCCTGGGTGCCCGTGTCGGCGCGCGAGGGAGAAGGCGTGACGCGGTGGTCCGATCATCCCGCCTTGGCGTGGAGCCGCGGGACCAGCGTGGCGGAGGTCGTGGATGGATTCGTCCCGGCGTCCGCGCCGGAGGGGCGGCCGCTTCGCTTCACCGTGCAGGACGTTTGGCGGCAGGACGCGCGCCGGATTGTCGTTGGCCGCGTGGAGACCGGTCGCGTGCAGGTGGGGGACGCGGTCACGTTCTGGCCGTTCCACCGCGAGGCGACGGTGACGACGATCGAGCGCTGGCCGGAACCGGGCGCGCCGGAGGCCGGGCCGGGGGAATGCGTGGGCCTCACGCTGGCGGAACCCGTCTTCGTGGAGCGCGGGCACGTGATGTCCCATCGAGCGGACGCACCCTTGGTGTCCAACCGCGCGCGCGCGAGCGTCTTCTGGCTGGGAGCGACTGACCTCGCCGCCGACGCGGCCGTGCGCGTGAAGCTCGGCGCGCAGTCGGTGGCCGCGCGCGTGGCGGAGGTGCGCCGCGCCTTCGATCCCGCGCGGCCGGACGACGCGCCGTCCGGCGGCGCGATCCCGCGGCGCGGGGCAGGGGAGGTAACGTTGCAGTTCGCCACTCCGCTCGCCTTCGACCCGCATGCCCGCATCGAGGAAACCGGCCGCTTCGTGTTGCTGGAGGGCGAGCAGATCGCCGGTGGCGGCGTCATCACGGAGACAGCCGGGGGAGCGGGCCGGGGCGAGTCGCGCGGCGGCAACGTGACCGAGACGCTCGGTCGCATCACGGCTGCGCACCGCGCGGCACGGCACGGGCACCGCGGCGGCGTGGTGTGGTGCACGGGGCTGAGCGGGGCGGGCAAGTCCACGCTGGCGCGCGCGGCCGAGCGGGAGCTTTGGGGACGCGGCTGGCAGGTGTGCGTGCTGGATGGCGATAACCTGCGCCGCGGCCTCAACGCCGACCTCACCTTTTCCCCATCCGACCGACTGGAGAATAATCGCCGCGCCGCCGAGGCCGCGCGCCTGCTCGCCGAGGCGGGTTTGGCGGTGATCGTGGCGATCATCTCGCCCTACCGCGCGCAGCGCGAGCTGGCGCGCCGCGTGGTGCTGGAAGGCGGAGACGACTTCTTCGAGGTCTTTGTCCGCGCCCCGCTGGCGGTGTGCGAGCAGCGCGACCCGAAGGGGCTCTACGCGAAGGTGCGCGCCGGCCAGATCAAGGAGTTCACCGGCGTGGACGCGCCCTACGAGGAGCCGGAGGCAGCCGAGCTGGTCCTGGCGACGGATGCGCTGTCGGAAGCGGAGGGAACGGAGCGGCTGATCCAGTTCATCGTGGGGCGCCTCGGCATGTGACCGTCAAATTCCTCGGCCCTCGGCGAACCCGTGCGCGCGGTAATGCACGAAGCCGGAGGAGATGCCCCCGGCCTCCACGGCCGAGCGCACGTCGGCGTGCCGCCGCAGATAGGCGGCTTCGGGGAACGGTCGCTCCGCAGAAAACGCGTCGGGCTCGACCCCCGGGATGGGCTGCGGCAGCCGATCAAGCCAGAAACCGGCGTGCAGCGGCCGCAGCTCCCAGTCGGGCATCCGGCGGCAGTCGCTCTCCGTGTAGTAGTGGCAGACCAGCGAAAGCCGCGTAGATGCCGGATCTTGGATCGGCGCGCCGCCATGGACGAGGTCGGAGTGCCAGATGAACACGTCCCCCTTGCGCGCCAGGAAGGTTTCCTTTTGGAGGCCGAGCCGCGCGATCTCGCCCTCGATGTAGGCGTGCCATGCGGGCAGCTCCGCGGCGCTCGCGTGCCGGGTGCCGTCGGCGAAGCGGTAGAGCTCGATCCGGTGGCTGCCGGGATAGTATTCGAGCGGGCCGGCGGCCGGGGCCACATCCTCGAAGGCCGTCCAGGTGGCGGCGAGATGTCGCGGGGTCTGCGGGGTCATGAACAGCGAGTCGATGTGCATCGGCTGGCCGCTGCCCTTCTCGAAGTTGAGGGAGTTGCAGAGCACCGGGGCGTGCTCGCCGAGCAGCTCGCGGAGGAGTTCCGAGAGCCCCGCCTCCAGCGCGAGCCCGCGGATCTCCGGGAGCGTGAGGTAGAAGTCGTTGAACTTGAAGAGCCGCGAGTCCGGGCGGTCCACCAGCCCGTAGAGCGTGCGGCGGCCGGTTTCCAGGCTGTCCACGACGAAGTCCATGGGCCGCTCCCGCAGCGCGCGCTGCCCCGCCGCGGCGACGGCGTCCACTTCCTCGGCGGTGAAGTATCCGCGCAGCGCCAGGAATCCATCGCGCTCAAACCGGGCGCGCGCTCCGTCGAGGGAGGGGGGTCGGGAGTTGGTCATAGGAGGGGCGTGGGAAAGAAAAACCCGCGTCGCGCGAGGCTCAGTGCCGGGGGGCATCCGGCCCGCCCGCGGCGAACCAGCCGATCACCATCGGCAGGAGCGCGTGCTCGGCGGACTGAATGCGGGCGTGAAGCGTTTCGGGCGTGTCGTCCGGGCGCACGGGCACAGTTTGCTGCGCGAGAATCGGGCCGGTGTCCATGCCGGCATCCACGCAGTGGACGGTGCAGCCGGTGATTTTGTCGCCGGCGCGGATGGACTGCTCCCAGGCGCGCAATCCCGGATGCTGCGGCAGGAGCGAGGGATGCACGTTGATGATGCGATTGGGGAACGACTGGAGAAGCGGCTCCTTCACCATCCGCATGTAGCCGGCCAGCACGACGAGCTCGACGCCGTAGTGGAGCAGCGCGTCGGCGAGCCGCTGCTCGATCTCCGGCGGAAGCTTCGTCTTGAACTTGCCCGGCGGCAGGTGGAAGGCCGGGACGCCGTGGCTCTGCGCGAGCGTGAGGATGCCGGCGTCGGGCACGTCCGAGATCACGCAGGCGATGCGCGCGTTGAGCTGGCCGGTCTCGATGGCCTCGATGATCGCGCCGCAGTTCGAGCCCTTCCCCGATCCGAGGATGCCGAGGCGAAGCGGGGGCGAGGCGGGGTCTGCCACGAGGACACGGAGGGCGCGGAGCCGCGCGGGGTCAAGTCCCGCCGGCCATCCGCTGGATCAGGCTGGTCGTGGAACGGCCGGGCACAAGGGGCAGAATCCGGATCTCGGTGCCGCAGGCTTCCAGCGCGGCGCGCTCGCCGGGATCGAGCGAGTCCACGGTGTAGTCGCCGCCCTTTGCGTAGATCATCGGCCGGACGGTGGTGATCAGCCCGGTGACGCGCGGCTCGGAAAAGATCGTGACGAAGTCCACGCACGCCAAGGCCGAGAGCACCTCGGCGCGGTCCCCCTCGGAATTCAGCGGGCGCGATGGGCCCTTCAGGGCGCGCACGGACTCGTCCGAGTTCAGCGCGACGGCGAGGGCATTCCCCAGCGCGCGGGCCGCGCGGAGGTAGCGCACGTGGCCGGCGTGGAGCAGGTCGAAGCAGCCGTTCGTGAGGACGAGCTTGAGCTTGGCCTTCGCGAAGCGATCGCGCGTGGCGCTGAGCTGCTCGGCGGTGACGAGGTGGGGAAGAAGGTGCATGCGGTCAAGCGCCGACGGGGTGCCACACCGTCTTGAATTCCACGAAGTCCTTGATGGCCTCCACGCGGTCGTGGCGGGCGTCGAGCCACTCCGCCTCCCTCGCGGCCGGCGCGCGAAGCTTGGCTCGCTTCACCGTGTCGGCCGCGCCCGCGCCGAGCGTGCGCCGGCCGTCGAGGTCGGCCACGGCGTCGAGGCCGCGCAGGTGGGCGTGGGTGGCAAAGGTGGGGATGAGTTCCTTGCGCGAGCCGGTGAGGAGGTTCACCACCCCGGCCGGGAGGTCGGACACGGCAAGGATCTCGCCCAGGAGGACGGCCGGGTAGGGGGCGGCCTCGGAAGCGAGCGCCACGACCGTGTTTCCGGCGGCCACGATGGGCGCGAGCTGCGTGACGAGGCCGAGCAGCGGGCAGCGATCGTCGGCGATGAGGCCGATCACGCCCATCGGCTCGCAAAGGGTGAAGTTGAAGAACGGGCCGCTGACCGGGTTCGCTCCGCCGAGCACTTGTTGAAATTTGTCGCACCAGCCAGCGAAATGGATCAGCCGATCCACCGCGGCGGCCACTTCCGCGCTCGCCTGCGCGGGGCGCGCGCCGGCGTCGGCGAGGCGCGCGGCCATTTCGTCGGCGCGGCTTTCGAGCATCTCGCCGAGTCGGTAGAGGATTTGGCCGCGGTTGTAGGCGGTGCGCGCGGCCCAGCCGGGGCCGGCCTTCGCCGCGGCCTCGACGGCGTTCCGCAGGTCCTTGCGCGAGCAGACCGGCACGTGCGCGAAGAACTCGCCGCGGCGCGAGACGGACCGGACGCGCCCGCTCTCGGACCGGACAAAGGCGCCGCCGACGAAGACCTTCGGCGTTTTGGTGACGGGGAGGCGGGTCATGAAGGATGGATTAACACCGCGGAAGGCTTGGCGTCGAAGCAAAACGGCGAAGCCAGACACGCGTCCGACCAAATGGTGCGGCCCCGGCGGCGGCCGCGCCTCGGGCGCCCCGAGGCCTTCTTCAGGCCGCGCCCCGTCGAGGAACGACGGCGCGAACGAGGCGCGGCCAGCGATTACGAGGTCTATGACCCCTGAAACCCTCGATCCCACCGAACTCCTGAACACCGACTCCGGTCAGGTAAAAAAGCTGGGCGACGCCTGCTTCGCGCTCGCCTTCGCCTCCATCCTCGGCTCCATCGGGGTGTGGTTCCTCAAGGCCGGGGGCGATCCCGAGGAAAAGGCGCACGCCGAGCGCTTCGGCATCTTCGTCGGCCTCTGGGCGCCCACGTTCATGATCCTTTCCAACCGGCTGGACCGCTACGCGGAGAAGCAGCGGGAGTCCAAGGGCAAGTAAAGTTGCCCTCGCGGCGCGGTGTCTGGGCGCACGCCAACGCTCACGCCAGGTAATCCAGCAGCCCCTGCCGGCCGCCCTCGCGACCGAAGCCGGACTCCTTGTAGCCGCCGAAGGGCGAGGCGGGGTCGAACCTGTTGAAGGTGTTCGCCCACACCACGCCGGCCTTGAGCGCGGCGGCCATCTTGAGGATGCGCGAGCCCTTGTCGGTCCACACGCCGGCGCTCAGGCCGTAAGCCGTGTTGTTGGCCTTCTCGATGGCCTCGTCCACGGTGCGGAAGGTGAGCACGCTCAGCACCGGGCCGAAGATTTCCTCGCGCGCCACGCGGTGGCTCTGCGTTACGCCGGTGAGGAGCGTGGGCTGGTAGTAGAATCCACGTTCGGGCAAGGGGCAGCGGGGGTTCTGCCACACTTGCGCGCCTTCGTCCGCGCCGGCCTTCACCAGCTCGCGGATCTTGTCGAGCTGCGCGCGCGAGTTGATTGCGCCGACATCCGTGTTCTTGTCGAGCGGATGGCCCACTCGCAGCACGGCGAGGCGGCGGCGCAGGCGGGCGCTGAACTCCTCGGCAATGTCCTCCTGCACCAATAATCGAGAGCCGGCGCAGCAGACGTGGCCTTGGTTGAAGAAGATGCCGTTGACCACGCCCTCGACCGCTTGGTCCATCGGCGCGTCGTCGAAGACGATGTTTGCGGCCTTGCCGCCGAGTTCCAGCGTGAGGCGTTTGCCCGAGCCGGCGAGGGTGCGCTGGATGATCTTGCCCACCTCGGTCGAGCCGGTGAAAGCGATCTTGGCGGCCTGGGGGTGCGCGACCACCGCCGCGCCGGTGGCGCCGAAGCCGGTGACGAAGTTTACCACGCCGGCCGGCAGTTCCGCCTCCTGGCACACCTCGGCGAAGAGCATCGCCGTCACGCTGGTGGTCTCGGCCGGCTTGAGGACCACGGTGTTTCCGCAGGCCAGCGCGGGGGCGATCTTCCACGCGAGCATGAGGAGCGGGAAGTTCCACGGGATCACTTGGCCGACGACGCCCAGCGGCCGCGGCTCGCGGCCGGGCACGGCGTAGGCGAGTTTGTCGGCCCAGCCGGCGTGGTAAAAGAAATGCGCCGCGGCCATCGGCAGGTCGAAGTCGCGCGATTCCTTGATGGGCTTGCCGCCGTCGATGGTCTCGGCCACGGCGAGCTGGCGGGCGCGGTCCTGGAGGAGGCGCGCGATGCGGAAGAGATACTTGCCCCGGTCGCGCCCGGTCAGCTTCGACCAGCGCGCGAAGGCCGATGCTGCGGCGGCGTAGGCGGCATCCACGTCGGCCTCGCCGGCCTCGGCGAGCGTGGACACGACCGTCTCGTCGGCCGGGGAAATCGACTCGAAGCGCTTGCCGGACTTCGCGGGAATGAATTTCCCGCCGATGAACAGGTCATAGGCCGGCCGGATGCCGGGATCGACGGTCTCGGGCGCGGGATCGAACTCCCAACGCGCGCCGAAGTCGAGCGCCGACGGCACGACGAGCCGCTCGTCGCCGCTCGCGAGGTCGCGCAGGACGAGGCGCGTGCTCCCCTCGCGGTTGTCGGTGTAGAGCACCGCGCGGCCGTCGGGCGTCAGCGTCGGCTCTCCTT
>CALMOL010000496.1:5455-34123 GCA_937871685.1 uncultured Verrucomicrobiota bacterium | reverse complement strand
CAACGATGCCCCACGAAGGAGGAGACTGGACCGCCGTGCCCGGCGGCATCACCGCACCCATTGGCTTTCTCGCCGGGACGGCGCACGGCGGCATCAAGCCCGGCTCCTCGCCGCGCAAGCTCGATCTCGCCCTCATCGTTTCCGAGGCGCCCGCCACCGCCGCGGCCACCTTCACCACCAACCGCGTGAAGGCCGCGCCGGTGAAGGTTTCCGCCGCGCACTTGAAGTCGCCGCGCTGCCGCGCCGTCATCATCAACTCGGGCAACGCCAACGCCTGCACCGGTCTCGCCGGCATCGAGGCCGCGCAGCGCACGGCCCGCGCCGTGGCCGCGGCGCTCGGCGCGCAGGAAAAAGAGATTCTCGTTTGCTCCACCGGCCGCATCGGCGTGCCCTTGCCGGCGGAGAAGATCGAGGAGGCCGTGCCGCGCTTGATGGAGTCCGTCGCCGCCGGCCGCGGCGCCTCGGTGGCCGCGGCGCGCGCCATCATGACCTCCGACACCTTTCCGAAAGAGATGGCGGTGCGCGTCCCGGTGCGCGGCGGCAAGCACGTCACGCTCGGCGGCATCGCCAAGGGCGCGGGCATGATCCGGCCGCAGATGGCCACCATGCTCGCCGCGCTCGCCACCGACGCCGCGATCCGCAAGGCCGACCTCCAGGCCGCGCTCGGCGAGGCCGTGGAGCATTCCTTCAACCGCATCTCGGTGGACGGCGACATGAGCACCAACGACACCGTGGTGCTCCTCGCCAACGGCCGCTCCGAGGTGACGCTCGCCGCGGGCACGCCCGACTTCCGGCGCTTCCAGGCCGCGCTCAACTTTCTGTGCCGCGGCTTCGCCCGCATGATCGTGGAGGACGGCGAGGGCGTGTCCAAGTTCGTCGAGGTCCACGTCTCCGGCGCCGCCTCGCGCGAGGATGCCCGCCGCGCCGCGGAGGGCATCGCCAACTCGGCCCTCGTGAAGTGCGCGTGGTTTGGCAACGATCCCAACTGGGGACGCCTCATGAGCGCCGCCGGCGCCAGCGGGGCCAAGGTGCGCGAGGAACTCGTGGACATCTATTACAACGGCGTGATCGCCGTGCAGGGCGGCGCCGCGTCCCGCACGCCCGCCGCGAAGCTCAAGGAAGTGGTGACCGCCAAGAAGTTCACCGTCCACGTGAACCTTCATCTCGGCACCGCCGAGCACGTCGTCTATACCACCGACCTCACCACGCAATACGTGAAGCTCAACATGGGCGAGTGACGAGATTGCCGATTTGGCTGCCGCCCGATTCTTGCCACCTCCGCCCCTAGCCTGCGTCCAATCGGAAATCGGCAATTCCCCGCATCTTTATGCCGCCCGCAAACTTGGAAGCCCTCGCCGACGCATTGCCGTTCATCCTCCGGCTGCGCGGCCAGCCGCTCGTCATCAAGTATGGCGGCTCCGCGATGGAAGAGGAGAACGCCATCGAAAGGACGCTGCGCGACATCGCGCTGCTGGCCGCGGTGGGACTGCGGCCGGTGGTCGTGCACGGTGGCGGCAAGGCCATCACGACGCGCATGCGCGAGGCGGGCCTCAAGCCGCGCTTCGTGGCCGGCCTGCGCGTGACGGACGAGGCATCCGTCGCCATCGTGGCGCGCACGCTGGACGAGGAGGTCAACCCGATGCTCGTGCGCCGGCTTGGCGAGATTGGCGCGGCGGCGCGAGGCCTTTCCGGGCGCGATTGCGTGCGAGCTACGCGCGCCGCGCCCGTGAAGACGCCGGAGGGCCCGGCCGACCTCGGCTTCGTGGGAGACGTGGAGGACATGGACGTCTCGGCGGTTCGCGCCGCGCTTGAGGCGGGTGAGATCCCCGTGCTCTCTCCCCTGGGTCGCACCGCCGACGGCACAACGCTCAACGTGAACGCCGACACCGTGGCCGGCGCGCTGGCCGCGGCGCTCGGGAGCGGGCGACTCGTGTATCTCTCGGACGTTCCCGGCCTCATGCGCGACCCGCAGGACGCGGATTCCCTGCTGCCCTCGCTGCAAATCAGCGACATCGACCGCCTGACGAAGGCCGGCGTGATCACCGGTGGCATGATGCCCAAGATCGAGTCGGCGCTGCTCGCCCTGGGCCGTGGCGTGGAGCGCGTCCATTTCGTGGACGGCCGCGCGCCGCACGCGCTGCTCGGCGCGCTGCTCACCGCGCACGGCGCCGGCACGGAGATCGTGTCGTAGCCGCACCAAGCCTATGCTCTCGCCATGCGCCTCCAACGCTACCTGGACCAGGAGAGCGACTGGCCGCGGTCAGGCCGTCACATCCTGGCACAGTTCGACGACGACTCCATTTACGTCTATCAAGCCTATCGGCCGTCCATCGCCCGGTTCGCCGTCGAGCATCAGGCATTCGGCGGCGATTTCAGCTTCGGGCGCATGAGCTGGATCAAGCCCAATTTCCTTTGGATGATGTATCGGTCGGGCTGGGCGACCAAGGAAGGCCAGGAACACATCCTCGCGGTGCGCTTGCGGCGCGCCTTCTTCGATGAGCTGCTTCGGCTCGTGGTTCCATCCACCTTTGATTCGCGCCGTTTCGCCACGCCCAATGAGTAGCAAGTGGCGGTGGCCTCCTCGGATGCCCGCCTCCAGTGGCATCCCGACCACGATCCAACGGTAAAGCCGGTCGAGCGCCGCGCCGTGCAGCTGGGCTTGCGCGGCGCGGCGCTTCGCCGATACGGGCGTCCGGAGCTGATTTCTGTCGAGGACATCACGCCGCTCGTGACCGAGCAACGGGAGCGCCTCGGCGACGGGTTTATCGGGCTTCACACGCCGGAAGAGGACGTCTATCAGCCAAGATGCCCCGAGGCCGCCGCCGCCGCCGCCGTTGGCATCGACGCGACGGCGGCCTGAGCGCACACGGCCGCCAGCGGCGAGTCGCCGCTACGGTTGCGGTCGCATCGCCAAGCGCACCAGCGAAGGCTACGGCGCGGGGCTGGAATGAGCGCGCCGGTTGCCGCTAGCCGCGGCCGGTGAGAAAGAAGGGGTGATGCGCCGTCCCGTCTTTACCGCCCGGCACGCGGCGACCCTGAATGCCCTCGCGCGGCGCGACCCCGCCGCGGCCGGCCGACGGGCCTTCCGGTGGTTTTGCACACCGAACGCGCGTCCCTTTGCGCCGGCCGACGACGCTTTTCTCGGCGAGGCGCGCCGTTGGACCATCCCGCATCGTCGCGCGCGGATCGCAGGCTACACTTGGCCAGGCGGCGGGGAAGCCGTGCTGCTCGTCCACGGCTGGGAATCGAATGCGGGCCGCTGGAAGGCGCTGGTGCCCGTGCTGCGCGAGGCCGGCTTCGCCGTGAGCGCGCTGGACGCGCCGGCGCACGGGGCTTCGCCGCGTCGCACGCTTCATCCGCTCGAATACGCCGAGGCGGTAGCGCAGGCGGCGAGGATCGCCGGCCCGCTCCGCGCGATCATCGCGCACTCGATGGGGGCGATGGCCACGGTGCTCGCGCTGGCCGAGCATCCCGAGGCGGAGGTGGAGAAAGTCGTCCTCGCGTGCCCGCCGGCCAGCGCGGCCGATTTCGCCTCCGCGTGGCTCGCGCGCTGGAAGCTCTCCGCCGCCGTGGGCCGCGCGATGCGCGCCGAGGCTCGCCGCCAAGTCGGCCGGCCGCTGGAACAGGTGGCTGCCGACCGCGCCGCGCCCAGCATCCGGCGCCCGGCGCTGGTGATTCACGACGAGGCCGATGAGGCCGTGCCGCTCTCCCACGGGGAGCGCGTGGCGCGCGCGTGGCCGGGAGCACGCTTCCAGCGCACCTCCGGCCTTGGCCACCGGCGCATCTTCGACGACGAAACCGTGCAGCGTGAAGTGCTGGCCTTCCTCGGCGGATGATCCTCTGCGAGATTTCCGGGGATGCCTTCCAGCGCGGAGCATTGGGACCAGTTGATCATGACTGAGGGCTGCCGCATGGTCACTGCGTCGCAACGCGCCCCTATCCTCCCGGCATCGGTGGCGGGCCGCTGGGCGTGGCGCCGGGGGCGGGCACGGGCAGCGCTTTCCATTTCGCCTCGTCCACCTCGACCTTCGCGTTGTAGAGCGAGGCGCGCGCGAGGGTGGCCTCCAGTTCCTTTTCCTTCTCGCGGGCGAGCCGAGAGCGGATCTCCGCCTGCACCTGCGGGCCGGGCCGGTAGCCGCCGCCAGCGCGCTCGGCGAGGCGCAGCATGAGGAAGCCGGACGGCGTCTCGAGCACCTCGGTCACCTGCCCCGGCTCAGCCAGGGCGAAGGCCGCCGCCTTCACGGCGGGCGACCACTCTGGCGGCGCGGTGGCCTCCGTGAGATAGCCGATGTCGCCGCCGCGGTATTTGGACGCCTGGTCGAAGGACAGCTCCGCGGCCACCGGCCCGAAGCCATTGGCAGGCGGCAGATTCGCGGCGAGCGCGCGGGCGCGGGCCTCCTCGATTTGCGCGCGGCGCTCGGCGCGCTTCTCGGGGGTGAACGCCGCCGGCGCCTCGACGAAGATCTGCGCGAGGCGCACGCGCACCGGCACGGCGAACTGGGCCTGGTTGGCGGTGTAATACGCCTCGATCTCCTCCGGTTTCACCTCCAGCATCGCCTTGCGCTCGGCGCGCGCGGCCTCGCGGACCTTGCCCGAGAGGGCGCGCTCGTGGTTGGCGACGATCTCCGGGTCGCGGTCGTAGCCGCGCCGGCGCGCTTCCTGCACCTCGGCGCGGAAGCGGATCAACTCGTCGAGCACCGCGCGTCGGGCTTTGGGGTCGGAGGGCGCGGCACGGCGCCGGGCCAGCGCGGCCTCGAACTCGGCCGCACGAATGTATTCGTCACCCACCTTGGCGATGGCATCAGCCGGCGGCGATGGGACGGGCGGGGGAGATGGGGTGCGCGAGCAGCCGGCGAGGACGGCGAGGGCGAGAAAGAAGATGGGGGCGCGCGACGACATGGGAAGTGGCATCACACCGCGGCTCGCCTGGGATGGCAATGCTCCCTTTGGATTACGCGCCCGAGACTTTCTTCTGCCACGCGGCGAAGAACATGCCGTTGCAGTCGAGGTCGTGCGGCCAGAGGAGGCGGCGAGCCTCGCCGCCGGGCCAGCCGAGGGGGGAGCGCTCCCAGTCGCGGTGGGCCTTTTCCCACGCGTCGGCCACGGCGGTGGTCTCGGCGTGGGTGACGGTGCAGACCGAGTAGATCAGCCGGCCGCCGGGCTTCACGGCGAGCGACGCGGTGTCGAGCAAGCGGCGCTGGATGGCGGCCAGCTCGCGCACGTCGTCGGGCGTGACGGTCCAGCGCGCGTGCGGGTGGCGCTGCCAGGTGCCCAAGCCCGAGCACGGGGCATCGAGCAGCACACCGTCGCACCGCTCGCGCAGCGAGGGGTCAGGAAGGCCCTCGCCGCTCCACGGAGCAATGCGCACGTTGAAGGCTTGCGCGCGGGCGGCGCGCTGGCGCAGGCGGAGAAGGCGGCGCGCGGAGCGATCCGTGCCCCACACGACGCCGCGGCCGGCCATCATGGAGGCGAGGTGCAGCGTCTTGCCGCCCTCGCCGGCGCAGGCATCCCACCACGTCTCGCCGGGCTGCGGCGCGCACACGTGGCCGACGAGCTGCGAGGCGAGATCCTGGATTTCCAGCTCGCCGTTTTTGAACGCGGAGGTCTGAAAGAGATCATCACGACCGCGGTAAGCCCACGCGTCAAGGCGGGCACCGGCGGGCGCGGCGCCGCGGGGGGCGTGCTCGCAGTCGCCGAGCTGGCGCGCCGTCTCGAGCGAGGCGCGAACCCACAGCGTCGGCTCGCGCTGGAGCCGGGTGAGCGAGGCGGCTGGGAAAGGCGCCTCACTCCGCGACCACTCGGGCACCGCGCGGGCGAGCGAGCCGAAGCCGGCCGGGTGCATGCTGAAGCGATTATGCAGCTCGAGCGCCGCGGCGACCTGACGGCCGGCGCCATCCTGCGGCGACATCCAGCGGTGCCAGCGGAACCACGCGAGCACGGCACGCGAGACCTCGCGTTTCTTGAACGGATCGAGCGACGAGCCGCGAAGAAAGTGCGCCAATTCCTCGTCCGCGCGCCGCGCATCCTCCAGCCCCTCGATGAACTCGGCTGCCGCGCGCAGCGAGACGGGCAAGATGCGCAGGGGAGAGGGGCGAGCGGAGGCCGAGGGTGAGCGAGGAGCGGTTAGCGGTGAGCGGTGGGAAGGAACCTATAGGCGGCGTGGGGGCGCGTACGGCGAGTCGTGTCGAGCCGGATGGGCATCGCGCCGGGTGCTTTCCGAGCGGGCGCGCGGCGGGCGGGGGGATCGCGCGTCGTCGCGGCGAGGGCGGCTCGATGGCATGGGCAACCTTTACCCAGCGCGACGGGCGGCGCGAAGCATCTGCGGAGGGGACGGCGCGGTCCCTCGCGCCGTTGCGGGCGCATCAACGCCGAAGAATCGAGCGAAACGAGAATGCCAGGGTGCGTGGGGCAATTCAGGCGCCTTCGCCGCCGCCGGCGGCGCGGGGGACCGTGCCGTCCACCTCACAGAGCCTCAGCCCGGGCTGCGGGCGAGGAAGGCGGCGCCGACGATGCCGGCCTCGTTCTGGAGCTTGGCGGCGGCGAGGGGCGCGGTGACGTGCTCCTTCACGAAGGGGAAGAACTTGTCGGCCTTCTTGCTCACGCCGCCGCCGATGATGATCAGGTCAGGCGAGAGCAGCGCCTCCATGCGCGCGAGGTATTCGCCCACGGACGCGCCCCACTTCTTCCACGGCAACTCCTTGGTCTCGCGCACGCGTTCGGAGGCGCGCTTCTCGGCGTCTTTGCCGCGGATCTCGATGTGGCCGAACTCGGTATTGGGCACGAGCTTGCCGTCGAGGAAGAGCGCGGAGCCGATGCCGGTGCCCAGCGTGACCATCAACACCACGCCATGGACGCCCTGGCCGGCACCGAAGTGCATTTCGGCCACGCCGGCCGCGTCCGCGTCGTTCATCACCGCGGTGGGCGCGCCGAGCGCCTGCACGAAGAGGCGGCCGGCGTCGAGGTTGACCCATTCCTGGTCCATGTTGGCCGCGGAACGCACCACGCCGCTTTTTACGATGCCGGGGAAGGTGATCCCCACGCGGTCGATGCCGCCGCCGAAGTGATCCATCACCTGCCGCGTCACGCGCGCGACGTCGGCGGGCTTGGCGGGCTGCGGGGTGTCGAGGCGGAAGCGCTCGGCGAGAAGCTCGCCGGTGTCTGGGTTGACCGGCGCGCCCTTGATGCCGGTGCCGCCGATGTCGATGCCGAGGAGATTCATAGATGCGGGAGGGAGAAGCTGCGGGGAGGCGAGGCTCAGGGAAGGTGACGAAAATGACAAGCAACAAGTGAAAGTAGGGCGAGGCCCGACAAGAAAGACGCGGGAGACAAGCCGCGGGCCTGGGCTACGCATTCGCCGCGACGCGGGGCTTCCCCCCATCTTTCCTCCCCGCGCTCGCGAGCCACTTTTCGCTTCTCAGGCCTCGTTTCCCCGCGCACGCTCGTCGTTTTCATGCAGACCGCCCCGCCGCGCATCCTCATCGCCGATCCCGACGAGGCGTTCGCGCGCGAGCTGACGGCGGCGCTCGTGGGCTTCCTGCCCGGCGCGCAGGTGATCGGCCGGCCGAGTGGGAGGCAGGCCGCGGAGGTGCTTTGGAACGAGGGCGGCGGCTCCCGCTTCGACCTCCTTATCATCGACTTGTCGCTTGGCAGCGTGGACGGCTTGGCGCTGCTGCGCGTGCTGGCGCGCGCCCCGGAGCCGAAGACGCCGGTGGTAGTGGCCACCGCCGACCCGAGCCTGCCGGAAGTCGAGCGCGAGTGGGGGCCGCAGCTTCCGCTCACCTGCGTGCGGAAGCCCATCCCGCCGTCCGCGCTGGCCGCGTGGTGCGCGCAGGGCTTCCAGGAAGGCTCCCAGCCCCCGGTCGCCGCGGGTGCCGCGGCCGCCGCGCCGCCAGTCAAGGAGTTTAACCACGACCTTCACGACTTGGTGAACACCATTCGCCTCGACGCGCTGACCTGCCGCGTGCGGGTGTGGGACGACGACGGCCTGCGCGGCCACGCGCTCTTCGCGGGCGGCGAGCTGCGCCACGCCGCCTTCATGGACGCCGGCGGCGTCAACGGCCTGCGCCTGGACGACCTCTACCAGCGCCCGGGCGTGCGCTTCTCCGTGCAGCGCATCCGCGACCCGCGATTGGACGGATTCATCCGCCGCTCCGGGCCGGGGCTATGAGCGCGGGCTCCATCGCGCGCGCGGCATGACGCCGGAAAGGAGGGGGAAAATTGTCTCGCGGGAAAAAACCAGGCACGTCTGGTCGGCGCGAAAGATCAACCAAAGTCTCGCCGCCACCCCGGCCCGCGCGTGGAGCGAGGCACCTTAATGATTTGGGTGCGCGGCGTCATACATTTGGCGAACCAGGACCACGCGCCATTCGTTCTGCCGCAGCCATTCCCTCGCGTCCTCGTCGCCGAGGGCGGCTTCCGCCTGCTTTTGGCGAACCAGCCGCTCGTTATATTCGAGGTTCGCCTTGTTGTAATGTTCAATGAGGTCGCGCCAGCCGCTCCCGCTCTCGCTCTCGCGCGAGGCTTCGCGCGGCCCATCGTCATAGGCCTCGCCAACCGGGCCGCGGGAGCCCGGCGGGACGCCAACGACTTGGCCGACCAGGGGCCGGCCGATGGGTGGGCCTTCCACCCCGACGCAGCCGGTGAGGGCGATGGCGCCGAGACAAAGAAGCGAGCAGGAACGGATCATGGAAGTGGGCATGGAGGGGGATGGATGGCGGGGAGTCCTGCTGGGCGCCTGCGGCGCCCCGCGGCGGCGGGACGCGTTCAGGGCAGCTCGTAAGCCTCGATGAGGGCCACGCCGGAGCCGCCGTCCGCGCCGCGCACGATGGCGGTGTAGCCGCCGGGCGGCAGGGTGACGATCAGGGCAGCCTCCGCCCCGGAGAGCGGGGCGAGGCCAAGGGCGGAGATCTCGGCGCTCGTGCTGCCGGCCACGGTTTGCGCCTGCCAATCGTCGTTCGATGCGATCACCTGGCCGCTCGCGTCGTAAACGTCCACGCGCGGGTTTGCCAGCGGGTTGGGCACGCCCGCCGCGGCCAGGGAGGGGCCGAGCGCGCGGAAGAGAACGCGTTTGCCCGGGCCGCTCGAGACCACCAGGCCGCCAATCATCACGTTGTCGCCGGTCTGCACGCGGCCACGGGTCGAGAGATTGATCAGGCGGATGGGCTGCGCGGAATCGACCTGCAGTTCATACACCTCCACGAGGGCCACGCCCTGGCCGTCGTTCACTCCGCGGAGAAGCGCGGTGTAGCCGCCGGGCGGCAGGTCGAGCACCACGGCCGACTCGGCGTCGCTCGTGGGCGCCAGGCCCGTGGACCGGATGAGCGCCTCCTGCGAGGAGCGCCAGTTGTCGTTGGTCGCTACGGTCTGGCCTTGGCCATCGATCACTTGGACGATGGGATCGGCCAGGGCGCCGGTCACGCCGGCCGCGCTGAGCGAGGGCCCGATGGCGCGAATGAGCACCTGCTTGGTCCCCGTGCCGGCGACGACGAAGCCGCCGATGCCGATGTTGTCGCCGGTCTCGACGCGCAGGCGCGTGGCCAAGTTGATCAGCTTGGACGCAACCCCAGGCACGGGGGTCGGCGTGGGCGTGGGCATCGGGCTCGGCGGATCGGCCGCGAAGGCCACGGCGTCGAGCCACGCGGTGTCCTGGCCGGCAGCGTTGCTCGCGTCCTTGGAATACGTCCAGCGCAGGATGTGCGCGCCGGCTGGCACTGCGAAGGTGCGGCGGGCCCAGTCCACCTCGCCGGAGATGCGCTCCTGCGCGACGCCGTCGATGGAGAACGTGAGGAAGTCGTAGTTCGCCTCGGAGGAAACCTTCCACGAGAAGGAGATGCGGCCCGGCCCGTTCACCGTCGTCTGCACGAAGGTCTGCTGGCCGTTGCCGATCGCGCCGGCCTGGCCGCCGGTGCCGCCGTCCTGCGTGACGAAGGGCTGCGCAAACCAGTCGGCGCTCCCGTCCGCGGTGAAGACAAGCGACGCCGCGCCGAGCGTGGGGCCGAGGTTTTCCTTGAAGACGGCCGTCACGCTCTTGTGCGCGTCCATCGTCACGGTGAGCGGGTTCGACGAGCTGGTCACGTCGCCGGTCCAGCCGACGAAGACGCGGCCCGGGTCAGCCACCGCGGTGAGCACCACGGCGGTGCCGGGCGCGAAGGTGTCGGCGGCGGACGAGGCGATGACCTGCCCCTGCCCGCGGGCGACGGCGGCAAGGGCAAAACCGGGGGTGAAGGCGACGTTGCCCACCCAGCCGGCGTCGCGCCCGGCGGTGATGGAACCGTTCTTGGCGTAGCCCCAGGCCAGCGAGTGCGTTCCGGCTGGGACGAGGACCGTCTGCAAGGTCCAGTCCACCTCACCCGAGATGCTGGGCACGGAGGGGAGAAGCGCGCCGTCGAGATTGAAGGCGAGCAGGTCACCGCCGGCCTGCGAGGAAACCTTCCAGCGGAAGGTGAGCCGGCCGGGACCGGTGACCTGCGTGCCGAAGGAGCACTGCTGCGAGCTCCCGACCGCGCCGCTCTGCAGGGCGGGCGTGCCATCAAAGCTCACGGCCGTCTGCGCGAAGAACGCCGGAGTGCCGGCGTAGGAGACCGGCAGGCCGTAGGACTCGCCGTTGATCGCGAGGGGCTGCGAGCGCGCGAGGCGCGCGGCGACCGTGGAAACGCTGCCGGCGGCGTTGGCCGCGGTGAGGACGTAGTCGCCCTCGTCGGCAGCGGCGAAGGCGGCGATCACGAGGCTGGGCGAGGTCTGGCCGGCGAGCGCGGCGCCGTTGCGCGCCCACTGGAAGCGCAGCGGCGCGCCGCCGGAAACCTCGGCAAAGAGCGCCACCGGCTGCCCGAGCACCGCGGCGCGCGAGAGAGGCTGCCGCACCACCGCGGGCGCGGCCGTCGCGGGCCGGACCTGGATCGAGACCATGTCCGCACCGCTCTGCCCGCCGACCGAGAGCGTGACGGTCACGGCAAACACGCCGACCGCGCTGGGCGTCCCGGAGATGACGCCGGTGGCGCCATTCAGCACGAGCCCCGGCGGGAGACCGGTGGCGGAGAAGGACGTGCCCGCGCGGCTGGACTGCAAGGTCGCGGTGAAGGCAACGCCGAGGAAGCCCGACTGCAACGCTGCGCTGGCAAGCACCGGCGGGTTTCCCGCGGCCGCGACATAGGAGGACGCGGCGAGGTTGTCGGCGGCGTCGTAGCTGTAAACCACGCGGCCGCCGCTCGAGTCGCTCTGCCGGGCGAGCCGGCCGGCCGCGTCGAATGAATTGCTTTGGGCGAGCAAGGGCGCGCTGGCGATCATCGCGCAGGCCGTGGTGGCGACAGCCGCCCCGTGGAGCACGGCGCGGATCAGATTGGAAGCGTTCATGAAAAAGGGAGTTCGATTTGGAATGGAACGTGGGAGCAGGCCGGGGAACCGGTCGGGACGGACCGCTTCACCTCTCTTCGCCGGCGACGCCGCCCCCCAGGTAGAGATCCGGGATCGTCCGGTGAAGCACATCCGTGGGGAGGAAAAAGGCCGTCCCGATGATCCCGTCGCGGGCGAACTGCGCCGTGATGGTTGCAAGCCGACTGCGCCCCGGAATATAGAGGTCGCCTTTGCGGGCCGAGTTGAGAAACCGCGTGTTGGCCATCCGGATCTGCGCGACGCCGGAGTTGTAGCCGGCGTTGTATCCCTGGGCGCGGAAACGCTCCAGGCCGCCGAGTCGCCCGAGGATTCCTCCGAGCAGGCCATTGCCGCCGATGCCGTAGAAGTCGAGGGACTTCCTCGTGCCGCGATTGATCTCGGTTTGCTGCGTGACGTATTCGCCGAAGGCACCGCCGATCGCGCCGGCCGATACCGCCGCGCCAGGCGCGATCGAGACGATCAGGCCCGTGACCGCACCCCCGGCGATCGCGCCGTAGTATTTGTTTCGGGAGGACAATTCCCCGGCGATCAAATCGCTCCCAATCTGCCCGAGAAGGCCGAACGCCGCGCCCGTGGCTGTCCCGATGAGCTGGACGATGAAATGGCCGGTGGGATCGATGGAGCCGACGGGATCACCGCCCGCAAAACCGTAGCGGTTCAAGCTCGGGGGGTCCGACGCGTCCCCGAGGAGGATGTCTTGGTTCAGGAATCGGCGGACGCCCGGATGGTAGAAGCGTGCGCGCAAATCAACGAGCCCACTCGCGTCGGTCAGCGCGCCGTCCTGGCCGCCGTAGAGGAAGGGCGTGTCGGTGTTTCCGCTGCGGCCGGCGATCTCGCCGTAGGGGGCGTATTGCACGCGGCCGATGACCGCGCCGGCCGCGTCGGTGAACGCCACCGCGCTGCCGCGAAAGTCGTAGTGGAAATACCGGACGGCGGAGCCGGCCTCCTCGCAGATCAGGCCGAGGCCGTAAACCGCGCGGGTGACCGTCCCGTTGGGTGCGGTGCGCATGAGCAGCTGGCTCAGCGGCGCGTTGGGGTTGTGGACGTAGCGCGTGGTGCCGGACGCGTCCGCGAGGGAAACGCGGCGGTTCTCGGCGTCGTAGCCGTAGGTCGTGCCACCAAGCGCGGTGAGGCGGTTGCGCGCGTCGTAAGAAAAGGCGGCGCTGCCGGCGCCGGTGACGGCCGGCCCGCTGGTCAGGTTGCCGTTGGCGTCGAAGGCCACGGCAACCCCGTTGAACGTGGCGAGGCGGTTGTCGGCGTCGTAGGTCGCGGTGAAGGCGACGGGCGACGGCGCGGTGGACGCGGGCTGCGGGCGCTCGGCCAGGATGCGGCCGGCGGGGTCGTAGAGCAGGTCGAACTGCGCGATCAGGCTGGCGCCCTGGAAATCGCGGATCTGGACGAGCTGGCCGGCCTCGTCGTAGGCGCGCGTTTCCTGCGTGCCGTTGGGCCGCGTGGTGAGCACAAGGCGGCCGTCGGGATCGTAGGCGTAGGTCGTCGTTCGGCCGGCCCAATCCGCGACGCGGATCAGGCGGTTGGCGGCGTCGTAGGCGTAGGCGACCTGCTTGCCGTCGGGGTAGGCGAGGCGAACGAGGTTGCCGGCGGCATCGTAAGCGTATTGGAGCACGTTGCCGGCGGCGTCCGTGAAACGCGTGAGGCGGCCGGCCGCGTCGTATTCGCGGCGGATGCTCGCGCCGCCGCTGGTGACGGTGAGCAGGCGCCCGGCGTCGTCATACGCGTAGTCAATGGTGCCGCCGGCGTCCGCGAGGCGGCTGAGGCGGCCGGCTTCGTCGTAAGCGAGCGTGGTGGCCCGGCCGGCCGGATCCACGGACGAGACCAGCAGCCCGCGCGCGTCGTAGCCGTAGGTCGTGGCGCGGCCGCCGGCGGTGGTGAGCTTGGTCAGCCGGCCGCCAAGGTCGAAGTCAAACGTGGTGACGGCGCCCCGCGCATTGGTGAGACCGGTGCGATTGCCATCGGCGTCAAAGGCTTGGCGCGTGACTCGGCCGAGAGGGTCGGTCACCTGCACGAGGCGCTCGACGTCATCGTAGGCGAGCGCGGCGGCTTGGCCGAGCGGGTTGACGCCGCGGACGGCGCGGCCCCGGGCGTCGTATTCGGTGAACGACGCGCGGTTGAGCGCGTCCTCGGTGCCCACGGCCAGGCCGCGGGCGTCAACAACGGTGCGCCGGGCGTTGCCGCGCGCGTCGCTTTCGCCCACGCGGTCACCGGCGGCGTTGTAGCGAACCACTCGCGTCTGACCGGCGGCGTCGGTGGCCGCCACGAGGCGGCCCGCGGAATCGTAGCCGAGGAAGGAAACGTTCCCGCGCGGGTCGGTGACCGCCGCCAAGCGGTCCTCGCCGTCGTAAGCGAAGCGGGTGACGTTGCCGAGCGGATCGGTGCGTGAGAGGACGTTGCCGTTGCCGTCGTAAGTCCAACGCGTGGCTTGGCCGAGGGGATTGGCCTCGGAGAGCTTTCGATGGCGGGAGTCGTAGGTGAGCGTCGTGACCTTCCCGCGGGGGTCGGTAATGGTGAGAAGGTCGTCGTTGGTCCCGTAGGCCAGCGTGCGAGCCTTGCCGGCGGGGTCGGTGAGCGCGGTGAGGCGGCCGGCGGCGTCGTAGGCCAGGGTGGTCGTCAGGCCGTTGGCGTCGCGCACGCTCGTGGGCAGGCCGGCCGTATAGGTGTAGTCAATGTTGCCACCGCGCGGGGCGGTGCGGCGGGTCAGCAGGCTGCCGGCGCCGTAGGTCATCGCCACCGTCTGGCCGAGGGGATTGACGGCGGACGTAACGTTGTTGTTCGCGTCGAAGGCAAAGGCCGTTTCCTTGCCGGCGGCGTCGCGCACCTTGGTGAGGTTGTTGCGCGCGTCGTAGGTCATCGCCGTCGCGCTGCCGACCGGGTCGGTGGTGGTGAGGAGGTTGCCCTGCGCATCGTAGGTGCGGCGGGTGACGCGGCCGAGCGCGTCGGTCGTGGTGAGCGCGTTGCCGTCGGCGTCGTAGCCGTAGGCGGTGGCCTCGCCGTTCCCGTTCCGCAGCGAGAGGAGCTGGAAGCGGTCGTTGTAGGTGTAGAGCGAGGCTTGGCCGTTGCGGTCCGTGACGCGCACAAGCAGCCGGCCGGACACTGAGAGGTCGTCGTAGTCGAAGCGCGTTGCTTGGCTGCCGGGGCGGGCATCCTGCTGGGTAGTGCAGCGGCCGCGGTTGTCGTAGGTGTTCGTCAGGAACTTCACGCCCTCCGCGTCGGTGGCCGTGAGGATGCGGCCCACGCCGTCGTAGGTGTAAGCGAAGCCGGCGGCGACCTGGCCCGACGCATTGGCCAGCGCGACGGCGAGGAGGCGGTCGATGGAGTCATAGGTGAAGGTGACGCGGCGCCCCAGCGGGTCGGTCACCCGCGCGAGGCGGCCGCCGGAGTCGTAGGCGAAGGCGAGCGCGCGGCCGGAGATGGCCTCGGTGATCGTGACGGGCACCGTGCCATCGGCGCTGTAGGTGAGATTGATTGCCTGGCCGCGCGGGTTGACCACCTGCGTGAGGCGGCCGGCGGAGTTAAACTCGTAGCGTCCCTGGTCGCGGAGGCGCAGGGTGAAGGTGCCGTTCGCGTTCTTGGTGAGCACGTCGTAGCGCATGGCCCGGTCGGCGCACGCGTAGGTGCCGCCGGTGCCGACGCGACGGAAGGTGTTGCGGCGCTGCTGGCTCCAGTTGAAGACGAGGCGGTCGCCGCCGACGTCGTCCACGCGCATCTCAAAGTTGTGGCTCCAGCCGAGGCCGAGCCGGCCGTCAGCCAGCTGACCGGAGTTGTATTCCATGACCAGCGCGAGGTCGGCGGGGGCGTTTTGGCGCAGCCAAGTGAGCCGCGCCACGTAGGCGCCGGTGGCGGTGTCCACGGGGTCGCTATTGAGGCGCAAGGATTCGTAAAAGGCGGACGGCAGCGCGGCGGTGCCGCGCGTGGCGCTCCAGGTCGCGCGGCAGGAATTGGTGGAGGAGGCGGTGCCGCCGCCGGACGCTCCCGCGAGCCGGCCCTGCCAAGTCTCGACGACGCTGGCCGAGCCCGAGACGAAGTTCAGGGTCCAGGAAGCGTTTCCGCCGGCGTCCACCGCGCCGGAAAAGGAGGTGGGCCGGCCGAAGCCTGCGCGGCCCCCAGCACCATAGCAGTCGATCATCTGGCCCTGGTCGTCGAACTCGACGGCGACGTAGGCGTAGTTGTTCGTGCAAGGTCGCTGCGACTGGTAGGTAACGGTGTAGAAGCCCGCGAACGGGCTGGCCTCGCCGGCTTCGGCTTGGCCCGCGCGCGGCGCCGGCTGGCCAAGGCGCACGGCGCGGGTCTCGCGCCGCATGGCATCGGGCGCGGCGGGGCCGGCGTCATCGTCGCAGCTGAAGCTTTGCGCGGGCAGGCGGTCCGGCGCGACAAGGCCCAGGAGCCCCAGCGCGAGGCCGAGGCAAGGCCGGAGGAAACGTGAAAATGAAGAGGGGGCGGAGCAATTCATGGCATCAGGAGGCGCCAGGGGCACGACGGCCCCGGGCGGAAGATTGGGAACAACCCTTTAACGCCCCGCGGGAAATGAATTTCACTTCCCGGCCCGATCCCTTCCGGACGGCCCCAGCCGGCGCGGCGTCCCAGTCCAAGGGCTTGGATACACGCGCTGCGCCGGCACCTGCGTGGCGCCCTCCACGCGGAGCGCCCCCACGGGCGGCGGCCGCGGGCGTTGATCTCTCGCCCCTATGCCATCCTGTTCAACGCTCGCCGGTCCCAGGCCTGTTGAGCTTGCATCGATGAAACCTTTTCCCGCCGTCTGGACCTCGTCGAAGGTCAGAATTATGTGCGGCGATGGCCCTGGCCCAGGGCGCCGCAAAACGCCGTGGACTTCACAGCAGCGACCCCTGCGCCTCATCTTCGGCGGCGGGCGGGGCGGGGAGGAACTCGGCCAACTTCTTTTGCAGCTCGCGCACCTTGGCGGCGTAGTATTCGATGTTCTCGTCGCGCGCCTCCGGGTTCCATTCGGCCACGGGCTTGGCGGCTTGGTAGGCGGACACGCTCTTCTTCGTTCCCGTGATGTAGTAAGTGATCTGGTCGCCCTGCTGAAAGGCGCGGCCGGACCGGATCGCCAGCTCGTAGGCGGCGGAGCGGTTGCGCGAGGCGCCGGAGATTTTCTTTTGGTAGGCGGCCAGCGAGTCCTGTAGCGTCTCGGTCTTGGCGAGCAGCGCGATGGGGACGCGGCGCTGGCGGATGTCGTCCTCCAGCTTCGCGCTCAGCGCGTGGACTTCCCCGGCGCGGCCTTCGAGGAGCAGGCGGATCGTCTTGCCCAGCCAATCGCGCTGAAAGGGCTCCAAGCCGCGCGACTTGAGCGCGCCGCCCTTGAGCATGAGACCGCCGTCTTCCTTGAGCAGCGCGTAGTTCTTCGCCTTGTAGGAAAACATCGAGCGATAGCGCGCGTCGAACTCCACCTCGATTCCCTCGGGCAACACGTTGCGCAAGCCGGCGGCGAGCTTGGCCTCGGTGCCTTTCTTTGGCGGGACGAAGTAGATGCCGTCGGTATCGATCTCGATGACCTGCGCGCCGGCGCCGCGCAGCCATTCCACCATCGCGGTGAGAAGCTCGCGGCCCTTGGCGGTCACGGCGGCGGCGGCGTCGAAGTCGGCGAAGTGCGCCTGCGAGAAGCCGAGGTAGCCGTAGAAGGCGTTGATGATGAGCTTGAAGGTGTTTTGCAGCGCGCCGGCCTCGGCGTGGGCGCGCGCCCGGGCGGGGTCGCCGGCGGTCTCGCGCTGGAGGGCCTTGGCGGCGAGGCGGAAGGTGCGCAGGTCGCGCAGCATCTCGGGGAAGATGCCGAGGGCGTCCTGCTTGGGCGTGAGGCCGAAGGACAGCATCACGCTCGGATACAGCGAGGCCACGTCGCAGTGCCACACGTTCTCGGCCACGCCGGTGAAGAAGATGTCCGTGTAGCCGCCCTCGAAGGAGCGCGCCTCCGGCAACCCGGGAATGGAATGGCCGCGCCGCAGGTATTCGCGCAGGAAGAGCGCGTCGATCTTCGCCGCGGGGCCGCGCACGGTGATGTCCTGGAAGGCGAGCGGCACGAGCTGCGCCTGCGTGAAATACGAGCGCGCGAGGATGCCGGCCAGGGCACGCGTCTCGCGCACGTCGTCGAGCGCGTAGGCGATGAACTTGGCGCGGTCGTTCCGGTAGGCCTCGAAAATCCCGCGGCCGGAGAGGTAGGTGCGCGCGTCCTCGCCCGCGCCTCCGGCGGCCACGCCGAAATGCCGCGCCACTTCCTTGAGGCCGAAGCTCTCGAGGTCGCGCATGCCCACGTCGTAGAACTGCGCGAGCAGATATGTGTCCACGATGTGCCGGCCGGCGATCTCGGCCTTCACGTAGGCGATGGTCCGCTCGGCCATCTGCACGCGCGAGGGACGGTTGGCGGGGACCGAGCCGTCGCGGCCCCAGGTGAGCTTGAGCTTGTGGCGGCTGGCGCGAGTGAAGAGATAGGGCAGGTCAAAGCGGAAGATGTTGTGCCCCTCAATGGTATCGGGATCGCGCTCGGTGATGATCTTGGTGAGCTCCTGCAGGGCCGCCTTCTCGCCGCGCTCCCAGTCGTCCGGCTCGACCACGATGAGATGCTCCCAGCCGGAGGAATCCGAGAGCGCGATGGCGGTGATGTGGTCGGCCGCACGCTCGGCGGAGGGGAACTCGAACTCGGGCGAGCCGAGGTTCACCTCGATGTCGAGCTGCATCCGGCGCAGATCCTCGAAGGCGAGGCCCTTGAAGAACGTGCGGCCGGTCGCCGAGAGGTATTGCTGCACCGGGTCGCCCCACATGAAGTGCGAGACCTCGCGCTCGCGGAGGTCGGCGCGGAGGTTGAGGAAATGCTTCCAGCCCTTGCAGCGCGCGAGGAAGCGGTAAGGGAGGTCGCCAGCCAGCGGGGTGATCTCGGCCGAGGTCTCGATCTCCTCGCGCAGCCACAGATACGGCGCGAAGGGCACGGCCTCGGTGGTGAGCTTGCCGCCGGGCAAGCGTCGCCACAGGCGCAGGGAGGCGTCGCCGTCCGGCTCCACGGCGATGATTCCGGGCAGCGGGTCGGCGCCGAAGAGGGCGATGTTGGCGGTGAAGTCCACGGGGAAAGGAAACTCGAAAAGGCGTGCCGGGCGAGGCGGGAGGGATGCCCAAGGTAATTTCGCCCGCCGATGCCTCGGCCGGCTCGTCCTGGAGGAGGCCTGGGCGACGTATTTGCAACCATCGGCCGAACCCCGGCGAGGTCGGTCCGTCGCTTTTCCCCGGCGACCGCGCCGCCTCCACCGGTCCCAGTCGTTCGCTCAAGGGTGGATCGAGTTGATCCACGGCTGGAGCGCCGCCATCCACCGCTGGACGCGTTCGATCCACCCGTGGATCCGCGACATCCACCGGTGGACCAACTTGGTCCACCGGTGGATGAGTTTCATCCAGCCGTGGATGGCCGGCATCCAGCGGTGGATGAGTTTGGTCCACCGCTTGGATGTCGCGCGTCCAGCGCTGGATCATTTCAGTCCACCCGTGGACCGATTTGGTCCAGCGGTGGACCAAATCCATCCAGCGCTGGATGGATCTGGTCCAGCTTTGGATGGGGTGGCATCCAGCGGTGGACCTGGAACGTCCAGCCATGGAGGGGAAGCATCCACCGCCAGAAGCGACCGGCGGCGGATTAAACGAGGAGCGCCTGCGCGTGGATGCCTGCCGTCCACTCATGGATCGCGCTCAGGGACGGCCGGCTCGGCCGATGGCTTTGCCGGCGCAACGGGGCAAACGGCCGGCTGACCTGCCCATGGCGGCTTGTTGCAAGAGATTCAACGAGCGCGGGGAGAAGGCACCCTCATCCCTCGTGAGTCTTGCCTCCAAGGTCATCCGTGGGCGACCGCCCTTCACCGGGGATGCGAATCCGTGGCCATGCCTTATCCCGTCCCCGGTTCCGAAGCGGCCAAGCGCGAGGCCAGCGTCACCGGCCGGGCGAAGCGCTGGGCCTTCCGGCTGCGCGACGCGGGGAACGACTTCATCGAGGACGACGCGCTCCAGCACTGCGCGGCGCTCGCCTACTACGCGATCTTTTCCCTGGCTCCCCTGGTGCTCATCGCCGTGTCGGTGGCGGGCTTGTTTTTCGGCGAGGAGGCGGTGCGCGGGCAACTGGAGGGCCAGCTCACCACGATGCTCGGCGAGCCGGCTGCGAAGAGCATCCAGGCGCTGCTCAAGGCCTCCTCGCAGCCGTCGAAGGGGGTGTGGGCGAGCATCATCGGCTTTGTCACGCTCTTCATCGGCGCGTCGGGCGTCTTCGGGCAGCTCAAGTCGGCGCTGAACTCGGCCTGGAACGTGCGCGTGAAGCCGGACGCGGGCTGGAGTCACCTCGTGCGCGACCGCCTGATGTCCTTCGGGATGGTGCTCACGGTGGGCTTTCTGCTGCTGGTCTCGCTGGTCCTCACCACGGTGCTGGCCGCCTTGAGCGAGGGCGCCAAGCAGTTGCTGCCGCTCCCGGACTGGGTGTCCTCGGTGCTCAACTTCGCGCTCGCCCTGCTGATGAGCGCGGGCCTCTTCGCGGCGATCTTCCGCATGCTGCCGGACGTGCGCGTGCCGTGGCGCGCGGTGCGCACGGGGGCATTGCTCACGGGGTTCCTGTTCGAGAGCGGCAAGTTCCTGCTCGCCTTCTACCTCGGCCGGGAGAGCACCACCTCGGGCTTCGGCGCGGCCGGCTCGCTGGTGGTGCTCCTGCTGTGGATCTATTACACCTCGGCGATCCTGATGTTTGGCGCGGAGTTCACGCAGGTGTATGCGCGCGACGAGGAAATCAAGATCGAGCCGGAGCCGTTCGCCGAGTGGATCAAGACCATCGAGAAACCGGCCCCGGCGCGCGAGGACTCGGGCAAGGAGACGCACCCGGAGGGGGCGCCGACGCCGGCGAAGGCGTGAGCCTCCATTTGATCACCTTGCCAGGCTGGCGCTCTGCCAGGTTGCGGGCCACTTGGGCCAGGGACCGGCGGTGTCGCTTCGCTCAACCAATGGCCGAGAGCTGGCACGCCTCCGACGTGGGGAGGGGCGATGAATGTGAGAATTTTTAGTTCCCGCTAAACTCGCCACTAAACGCGAAAACGCTCCAAGTTGGCGCGAAGCGCCTGGACAGTCAGCGTGGTAGGCGCGTGAGCGGCTCCCGTGCACATCTGGGAGCAACTTCACAGGGCCTCCAGCGCGATTTGAACCCCGGGGCCCGGCCGATTGAGCACGTGGGTGTAGATCATGGTGATGCTCACGTCCATGTAGCCAAGGGGTCCTGGATGGTGCGGATGTCCGGGCCGCGCCCGAGCAGGTGCGTGGCAAAGGAGTGACGCAGCATGCGCAGGACCACCGGTCACCAGCTTGGGGATCGCGGCGCGCTGGGCCGCGGGCTATTGAATGCTGGCAGCAATCCGCTACTCCTCCTCTAAATCCGGTTTCGTTTTCCCCTGCGCCATCGCCCCCGCCGCCTCTGCCACGCCGAGGTGGGAATAGCAGCGCGCCGCCGGATCGCCAAGTGCGCCGGCCCACTTCTCCGCCGAGATGATGTCCTCGGCCCAAGCCGTGGCGAGCGCGATGGCGCAGAAGTGCTTCGCCTGCCTCGCGGTGTCCTCAATCAATGCCGCCGAGGCCCTGGCGCCGGCTGAGTCTCCTGCCTTCGCCTGCGCCGCGGCGATTGCTCCCAGCGCCTCATCCTTCTCCGACTGGACCCGCGGGGTGCCACTGGAGGGGATGGCCGCCACGGCCTCAGCCGTGGCTGTGGCCCCGGTGAGATCGCCCATTTTCGCCTGCCACAGCCCGACTTTACCTAGTAGTTCGGCCTTGCGAGCCGCGTCTGGAATCGCCGTCGCGATCGCCGTAGCCTCGCTCATCACCGGCTTGGCGCCGGCCGCGTCGCCAGACTTGGCTTGCTGCGCCGCAATCACGGCAAGACACATCGCTTTGACAAGATCGTCCGCGATGGCCGCAGCGCTGGTGGCCGCCCCCAGCGGGTCGCCCGCCGTGGCCTGCGCAGTCGCCAGGCGGGCCAGTGTCCACGCTTGGAAGTCACGATCGATTACGTGCGCGGCCGCCGCCCGGCCGCTGTCGATGACGAGCTTGGCCGCGGTCGTCTCTTTCGTCTTCACCAGCGCCTCAGCGATAGAGCTCAGGGCCATGCCCTTGTTGAGCGTTTCCGGAATGAGCGCCGCCGTCGCCTCGGCTCCGGCCAAATCGCCTACGGCTCTCGCCTGGATGTCCACCACTTCGCCCAGCGCGAGGGCTTTGGGCGACTCGTCTTTCATCGCGAGCGCCAGCGCCTTCGCTTGTTCGCAGAGCTGCCGGGCTTCGGCCATGTCTCCTAGCTTCGCCGAGGCCGCCGCGATCATAAGGACGGCCTTCAGCTGAAAATAATCCTCCTTGATGGTCGCCGCCGCGGCCTCAGCCTGCGCGCGAAGCTGCCGGGCTGCCGCCGCATCGCCTCGCTTCGCCTGGGATACCATCAGCGGCGTCAGCGCGAAGACCTTGAAGTTTGGATCGTTTATCCTCGCCACCGCGGCCCTGGCTCCCACAAGGTAGCCGGCCTTCCCCTGCGCTTCTGCGGTGGGCACGAGCACGAAGACCCACGCTTCGCGGCTGGACGGCTCGATCTTCGCGGCCATCGCGTTGACTTGATCGAAGATCCGCTTGGCTCCGGCCAAATCGCCGACCTGGGCCTTCGCCGCCGCGATCGCGCTCAGTGCGAGGGCCTTCGTGGTAGGATCAGTAATCGCTCCCGCGCGGTCGAGGGCGACGGAAAAGTTCCGCGTGGCCGCCTCGGCGGCGCGGGCGCGGGGCGACGGCGCCGACGATTTGCTTGCCACCCGCGCCGCTGGCACCGGCGTGGGTGCGGGCGCTGTGCCGGGCAGGAGCGCCCAGAATGCGAGGAGCGCGCCTGCCATGATGGCCCGCCGCGGAAGGCGCCGGGCTGGTGTGGCTACTGGTGAACGAGCGGGAGCACTGGTGCCAAGCGAAGGGAGATTCATGGATGGCTACGAGCCAGAGGATCATTGGGCGAGCCACAGAGCAGGTCAATCCCCGATAATGCAAACAACCGCATCTAATTGCTGCTTACGCTCTGCTGCTCTTTCGGCGTCGCGGAGCTTGGATCGCGCGGCCAGGGGATTTCGCGCTAAATGCGGACGAAATCCGCTCAGGCTGAGCGTCCTTCGCAAGAACTAAAGAGAATTACTCTGACGAATGCCGCCCTTGTTCGCAGGAACTAAAAATTCTCACAATGAACCTTACTTCCGCGCGAGCACCTCGGTGCCGAGTTGCTTCGCGCCGAGAGGCGCCCACACGCCGTCCAGCTTGGCGCCGCCGTCCATGATTTTGTAGGCGACCACGCCCACGTCCCGGCGCGGAGTCCAGCCGGCCACGAGGGAATCGCCGATCATCAGGCCGACGCCGCGGTGCGTGCCCCCGCCAGCGATCTTCCAGGTGATCGTGCAGGTGTCGCCGGTTTTCTCGATGCGGACCTCGCCGCGGTATTCCTCGGAGGAGCCGGGCGTGGTGCCCTTGACGATGCGAAAGGTGCCGGTGCCGTCACCGTTGGCCTTGATGGCTTCCAGCGTCTCGAAGCCCGCTTGGCCCTTGGTCATGGAACCAGCCCAGGCCCCTTCCCAACGGTCGCCCTTGCGGTCATAGACGACGATGCCGAAGGGATCGCTCGCGGAGTAGCCGGCGGCGAGGACGGTGCCATTGGAAACGCCGAGGCCGGCGTAGTTGCCCGCGCCGCCAGCCAGGTTCCACTTGATGGCGAAGACGCGGCCGGGCTTGCCCGCGATCGCCACGTCGCCACGATAAGCCCGGCCCGAGCGACCGGGTTGAGTGGAGGATTCCACCGAGTAGCTGCCGGCGAGGGCGACGGCTGGCTCGGGCGGAACCGCGGCGTCTGGGGCGGCCTTCTCCTCTGCTGGGGTGGCGGTCGGATTTATAATGCGGGGCTCCTCTTGGGCTAGGGCGCTTGGGGCGGCGGCCGGAAGGAGGGAGGCTAGGAAAAGGAAGGGAATGAAACGCATGCGGCGAATGAATTGGGAGGGTGCGCAAAGCAGAGAAAAGAAGAACGGGGCGAAAGTCCAGCGTCGGATTGGCGCAGGGAGCGGATGGTGTGAGAAAGTGACCCCCGATGCCCGGATCACCGCCTGAGTTCTCCGCCGTTCTCTTTGCCGGCGGGGCTTCGCGGCGGATGGGGCGGGACAAGGCGCTCCTCCCCTTCGCCGGCCAGCCGCTGTGGGAGCGGCAGGTGGCGCTGCTGCAGGCGCTAGGGCCGCGCGAAATCCTCGTGAGCGGATCGCGACGCGAGGGATTCCCGGCAGACCTGCGCTGCATTGCGGACGACCCGGCCGCCGCGGGCCGCGGGCCGCTCGCAGGCGTGGTGGTGACATTGCGGGCGATCACCGCGCCTCGGGCCCTGCTGGTGGCGGTGGACCTGCCGGAGCTGTCCGAGGAATTCCTGCGCGCCCTGCTGGACCGCGCCGGCGAGGGCGGGCTCGTGCCCCTTGCGCGGGAGGGCGCGCGGTTCCTTTATGAGCCGCTGGCGGCGATCTATCCCCGGTCCTGCCTCTCGCTTGCCGAGGCGCGGCTGGCCGACGAGGATCATTCGATGCAGGGATTCGTCCGCGCGTGCGCGGAAGCGGGCTTGGTGACGGGCTGGGAAATTCCCGCCGAATTCCGCCCGGCGCTGCGCAACGTGAATACGCCGGCCGACTTGGCTGCCGGGGAGGGGTGACGAATGCCGCCACGGTTTCCACTTCTCACCGTTCACTTCTCACTTATCACTTTCCGGCCTTGCGCCTCCTCGACCGTCATCTGCTGCGCGCCTTCGCACAGCCCTTCGCCTACCTGCTGCTCGGGCTGATCGCCGTTTGGCTCGTGGCCGACCTGGCCAATTACCTGCCTGATTTCCTGGAGGCCAAGGTCGCGCCCGCGGCGATCGCGCTCCTTTACTGGAAGCAGCTGCCCTCCGTGCTGCTGACCATCCTGCCGGTGTGCGTGCTGCTCGCGCTGCTGTCCGCGCTGGTGCGCCTCTCGCAAGCCAACGAGCTGCTGGCCATGACGGGCGCGGGCCTCGGCTTCGGCCGGCTGCTGCGGCCCTACCTCGGCATGGGCTTGCTGCTCTCGCTGGTGGCAGGCGCCCTCAACTTCAAGCTTGCCCCGCAGGCCGAGGGCGCCAAGGGCCGCCTCGTGGCCGAGCTGACCAACTCGCGCGACAACGACGGCCGCCTGCGCGTGGAGCGCTACGACTACGCCGTGGGCCACCTCTACGCCAATCGCCCCGGCCGTCGCCTGTGGTATGTGCAGCGCCTCGCCAAGCGCACTGACGAGCCGCTGATCAGCGTGCAGATTTCCCAGCAGGACGAGGAGGGAAACATCGTCGCCAAGTGGTCCGCCCCGTCCGCGCGCTACGACGCTGCCACGCAGGCGTGGAAGCTCCAGCGGCCGCGCGTGGTCACCTTTGACCGCGCCGGCGGCATCCTCTCGGAGCGCTTCCCGCCGGAGGAAACGCTGGAAGGCTGGCCGGAAACGCCCGCGCGCATCGCCGCCTCGACGCTCCAGCCGCAGTTCCTTTCCGTGAAAGAGCTGCGCTATTACCTGCGCGAGAATACCGATGCTCCAGCTGCCCAACTCGCACCTTTCCAGACGCACCTTTATTATCGCTTCGCGCTGCCCTGCGCGAGCCTGCTGCTCGTGCTCATGGCCGCGCCGCTGACGATGACCTTCGCGCGGCAGCGCGTGGTGGCCGGCGTGGTGGCGGCCATCCTGGTGTTCTTCGGGTGGTTCTTCCTCGACAAGCTGTTCATCTCGCTGGGCACGGGCTCACACGTGCCGCCGTTCTGGGCGGCGTGGACGCCCAACCTGCTCCTGCTCGCCGCGGGCCTGCTGCTGGCGCGGCAGCGCGCCGTCCACGTGGACCGTCCGCTCACTTCGGGCGAGGGCCTGCGCGAGTTCTTCGGCGTTGGCGCCGAGGCCCCGGCCGCGGCCTGAAACAGCACCATCTGCCCGGCGTGCCATTTTTCGTGCATTGCCCGGCACCTGACTTGCTATAGTCCGCGCCGCCAAAGCCTGTTGACAGTCTTACTGACAGTTTTGTAGTGTCATGTTGTATCTCACCTCCTCGGATGCCGGTCACCGCCTTCCCCACGACCGGCTTGGAATCTCACTGCCTCCCCCAACCCCTTTGACCGCCATGATGCGCCCTTGCCGCCTCCGCGCGTTGTTCGCCGGCTTCCTGCTCCCAGCGCTCATGGCGCTGGGACTGCTGTTCCCGCGTGCATCGCACGCGATCTTCAACACCGGCACGGGCCCTTTTCTTGGGGTAAACGTGTCGCGCGTCCAAGCCGACGGCAAGATCGTCATCGGCGGCGGCTTCACTTCCGTCGCCGGCTATCCCCGCGCCGGCATCGCGCGGTTGAACCCGGATGGCCAGCTGGACCTGAGCTTCGACCCGAACCTGGGCACGAATTACGGCTCCAACGTCCAGGACATCGTGATCCAGCCTGACGGCAAGATCGTTGTCGCGGGCAACTTCATCTATTTCCCGTCCGACCCGCTCACCTCGCCCGGCCAGGACATCCGCTCCGGCGTGGTCCGGCTAAACCCGGATGGCTCCGTGGACAACACCTTCAACGTCGGCGCAGGCGCGGGCGACCCGAACGTGCCCTACGGGCCTTATCAGCTTCCCCTGCCACGCATCGTCACCATCGCGCTCCAGCCGGACGGCAAGATCCTTCTCGGCGGCAGTTTCCAGCGTTTCGGCGGCATCTTCTTCGTCAACCCAAACGCCCCGATCCCGGCTACGCCCGTGCGAATGAACGATGAGACCATCTTCGGCCTCGTGCGCGTGAACCCGGACGGCTCGCGCGACCGCACTTTTGACATCGCCTACGGCCCCAGCCGGGGTTTGCCCTACCCTGGCCCCACTGTCGGCGACATTTTCAAAATCCAGCTCCAGCCCGACGGCAAGGTGCTCGTGGGCGGAAATTTCACCTTCTTCAACGCCGCGCCGCGCCGCGGCATCGTGCGGTTGACGACCACCGGCAGCGTGGACGCCACGTTCAACCCTGGCCTCGGCGTCACCGGCACGGATCCGGCTGGGCCCGGCAACGGCGACACCGGCTCCGGCGGCGTCGTGCAGGCCCTTGCTCTCCAGCCCGACGGCAAGGTGATCCTCGGCGGCACCTTTGCGCTCTACAACGGCGTGCCCCGCCAGAACCTCGCGCGCGTCGCCGCCGATGGCACGCTGGACCTGGGCTGGAACTCCGGCTCCGTCGCCGGCCAGGGCGCCAACGGCAACATCGTGTCCATCGTCCTGCAGCCCGACGGGAAGCTCCTTCTCGGCGGCACCTTCACCACCGTGCGCGGCGTGGCCCGCGTGGGCATTGCCCGCCTCAATTCCGATTCCTCCATCGATAATTCGTTCAATCCCGGCGCCGGCGTCGGCGGCCAGCTTCTGTCCATCACCCTCCAAGGCGACGGCCAAATTCTCATCCAGGGCACCTTCATCAGCTACAACAACGTTTCCATCATCGGCATCGCGCGGTTGAACCCCGACGGATCCTTGGAGGCCGCCACCGACACACCGGGCGGCGGCGGCGGCGGCGGCGGCGACCCCGACCCCACCGGCGGCACCATTGCCCCGGCGGGCAGTGCCGACGTCTCCTTCACCTCCAATCCAGGCGCCGGGAATGGCTTCATCTTCGGCCTCGGTCTCCAGCAGGACGGCAAAGTGGTGGTCGCTGGCTCCTTCACCACCTACAACAGCGCGCCCGCCGTGCGCGTGGCGCGCTTGAATTCCGACGGCACTCTAGATGGCACCTTCTCCTCGGGGCGTGGCCCCAATGGCTTTGCCTACTCCGTGCTCGTTGCCCCCGACGGCAAGATTTACGTCGGCGGCTCGTTTACCGACTTCAATGGCAGCGCCCGATACGGCGTGGCTCGCCTGAACGCCGACGGGTCCGTGGACGCCGGCTTCAACACCGCCTTCGGCCCCAATGGCACCGTGGCCGCCATGGCGCTCCAACCCGACGGCAAGCTCCTCATCGGCGGCTTCTTCACCCTGCTCGGCAACTCCATCCCGCGCAACGCCGTCGCCCGCTTGAACGCCGACGGCTCCTTCGATTCCACCTTCAATCCTGGCGAGGGGGCCGACGGCGCGGTGCGCGCTCTCGCCATCCAGTCCGATGGCAAGATCTACGTCGGCGGCGACTTCACCTCCTTCGGTCCCTTCACGGCCCGGCGCTTCCTGCGCCTGAACCCGAACGGCACCGTGGATACCTCCTACGGCTCGTCGGTCGGCGCCGACGGCCCGGTCTATGGCATCGCCCTCCAGCTGGATGGCAAAGCGGTGATCGTCGGCAACTTCGGCTCCGTCGGCGGCGTGTCCCGCAACCACATCGCCCGCCTCAACCCCGATGGTTCCCCGGACACCGCCTTTGCTCTCCGGGGCGCCGGGCCAAACAACCTCGTGCGCGTCGTGACCATCACGCGTGACGGCCGCATCCTGGTCGCGGGCGACTTCACGCAATACAACGGCGTGGACCGCTTCTTCGCGCGGCTCAATGCCGACGGCTCGTTGGACACTTCCGTCCTCGGCGGCACCACCACCGGCAGCAACTCCGGCATCCGTGCCCTCGTGGTGCAGCCCGACGGCTTCTTCCTCATCGCCGGCAACGCCACCTTCTCGACCACGGTGCCCGACCCGCAGCCGGACAATCCCACCAACACCAGGACGGTTACCTTCAGCGGCATCGTGCGCGTGCGCAATCCCCTGCCCCTTGGCCGCCTCATCAACCTGTCCACCCGGGCCCGCGTGGAAACCGGCGACGGCGTGATGATCGGAGGCTTCGTGGTCAGTGGTGCCGCCAACAAAAACGTGATCGTGCGCGCGCTCGGCCCCTCCCTCGCCAGCGTGGGCGTGTCCGGCACTCTCCCCAACCCGCGCGTGGACATCTACAATTCCGCCGGAGCCCTCATCGCCTCCAACGACAACTGGGACGCGATCAAGGCTGAGGCCGACGCCATCCGCGCCACCGGCCTCGCCCCGACCAACTCCAACGAGGCGGCCGTCCTTACCTCCCTGGCTCCTGGTGCCTACACCGCCGTGGTCAGCGGCGTGGGCGGCCCCGCGGGGGTCGCCCTGGTGGCTGCCAACGGCCTGGCGCCCGGGGCCGCCCCCCGGCGCCTCAACCTCGCCACGCGCGCCCGCGGCGGCGCCGGGCGGAAACGCCTTGCCGAGCGCAGCGAGATAGCTCAGGGGCTTGATCGTCGAGCCGGGCTGCC
>CALMOL010000496.1:0-5445 GCA_937871685.1 uncultured Verrucomicrobiota bacterium | reverse complement strand
ATCGTGGAAGCCTACGACCTGACGCCCGGCTCCGCCCCACGCCTCATCAACCTCTCCACGCGCGCCCGCGCCGGCACCGGCGACAACGTCATCATCGGCGGCTTCGTCACGCGCCAAGGCGTCTCGCGTGTCCTCGTGCGCGCCCTTGGGCCGAGCCTCGCCTCGGTGGTCCCCGGAGCGCTGGCCGACACCCGGCTTACCATCATGGACGCGCAGGGAAATCCCGTGGCCTCCAACGATGACTGGGCCTCCAACGTGGTCCAGGCCGACAACATCCGCGCCACTGGCCTCGCGCCCTCCAACGCGAAGGAGGCCGCCATCCTCATCGACCTCCCGCAGATCGTCGCTGGCGGCTACACCGTCATCGTGAGCAGCCCCAGCGGTGCCGTTGGTGTCGCGCTGATCGAGGTTTACGAGATTCGCTGACCCCGGCCTCTTCCTCCCCAGACCGGCCGCGCGGCTCCCCGCGCGGCCGGTTTTCTTTTTGGCCGGACCCGCCGCGCCACTTGGCGGGCGCGCGCCTTCCCCGTAGGCTGCACGCCTTGGCGGCGCGCCAGCCACTTCGCCATCACCCTCCGCAATTCGAACTACCCACGGATGCCCTCGCCCAAGCACCTCGCCACCGCCACCGTCGAGAACGTTTCGCCCTCTCTGGGCGAGGGCCGCTTTCCCGTGAAGCGCGTCGTCGGGGAGGAACTGCCCGTGGCGGCCGATGTCTTCAAGGACGGCCATGACATCACGACCGCCGTGCTCAAGTGGCGCATGGCCGGCGAGCGTCGCTGGAACGAGACCGCCATGCGCCCGCTCGGCAACGACCGCTGGACGGCCACCTGCGCCTTTCACCAGGTCGGTCTGGGCGAGTTCACCGTCGAGGCCTACACCGAGCGCTGGCTCTCGTGGCGGCACGAGTGGCAGAAGAAGTTCGACGCGGGCGTGCGCCCGCTCACCACCGAGACCGAGGAAGCCGCCCTCCTGCTCGAAGGCGCCGCGCACCGCGCCAAGAAAATGCCCGCTGATGCCGCCCGGCTGCGCGAGCTGGCCGCCCTCGTGCGCGCCGGCGCGCCGGAGGAGGTCCACGCCCTCGCCGCGCTGCCCGAGCTGGCCGCGCTGATGGCGGCCTTCCCGGACCGCTCGGATGCCCACGAGATGAAGCCCGCGCACCCCGTGCGCGTGGACCGGCCGGCCGCGCGCTTCGCGGCCTGGTATGAATTTTTCCCGCGCTCCGCCGAGGGCCGCGGCGACCGGGGCTCGACTTTCCGCGACTGCCTGCCGCGCATCGACGCCGCCAAGGCGATGGGCTTCGACGTGATTTATTTCCCGCCGATTCACCCCATCGGCACCGCGAACCGCAAGGGCCGCAACAACTCGGTCACCTGCGAGCCGGGCGAGCCGGGCTGCCCCTACGCCATCGGATCGCCGGACGGCGGGCACTTCGCCGTGGCGCCCGAGCTGGGCACGCTCAAAGACTTCGAGTGGCTCGTGAAGCGCATCCGCGAGCGCGGCATGGAATTGGCGCTCGACTTCGCCATCAACTGCTCGCCCGACCACCCGTGGGTCCGCGACCATCCCGACTGGTTCTTCCACCGTCCCGATGGCACGATCAAATACGCCGAGAATCCGCCCAAGAAATACGAGGACATCTATCCGCTGAATTACATCTGCGCCGACTGGAAGGCGCTGTGGAACGAGATGCGCGACGTGCTCCTCTTCTGGGCCGGCAAGGGCGTGCGCATCTTTCGCGTGGACAACCCGCACACCAAGCCGGTGGCGATGTGGGAATACGTGATCGCGCAGGTGCAGAAAAGGTTCCCCGACGTGATCTTCCTGTCCGAGGCGTTCACGCGGCCCAAGGTGATGCGCGCTCTGGCGAAGTCCGGCTTCACCCAGTCCTACACCTACTTCACTTGGCGCAACACAAAGCAGGAGCTCATCGAATACCTAACGGAGCTGACGCAGTCCGAGATGCGCTGGTATTTCCGCGGCAACCTGTGGCCGAACACGCCCGACATCCTCCCGTGGGCGCTCCAGAGCGCGCCGCGCAATGCCTTCCTGATCCGCTTCGCGCTGGCCGCGCTGCTGTCGCCGGTTTACGGGATGTTCTCCGGCTTCGAGCTGGCCGAGAACCAGCCCTTTCCGGGCAAGGAGGAATACTGGGACTCCGACAAATACCAGTGGCGCGAGCGCGACTGGGACGCGCCCGGCAACCTCAAGAACTGGATCACGCTCATCAACAAGGCCCGCCACGAGGAGCGCGCCTTGCAGCTCTACGACAACCTTCGCTTCCATCCCGCGTCGAATGACCAGGTGCTTTTCTTCTCAAAGATGACGCCCTCGCGCGACAGCGTGCTGCTCATCGCCGTGAGTCTCGACCCGAAAAGCTACCAGGGCGCGCACGTCGAGGTGCCCGTGGAGGAACTGGGCCTGCCGCCGGGACGCGACGAATACATCGTCCACGACCTGCTCACCGGCCATCGCTACCACTGGCGCGGCCGGCGCAACTTCGTGGGCCTGCCGCCCGACTGGCCCGCCCACGTGCTGCGCGTGGAAGCGTGATCTGAGGGATGCCCCGCAACCGTTCCTTTGTAGAGCGGCTCTGTCCGCGAATGCGGACGTGCCGCCTCTTGCTCCTTCTCCGGGCGGCCGCTGCCCAGGTCGCTCTTGGCGGCGGCCACCCGGGATGAATCTTGAGGCGACACGTCCGCCTTCGCGGACAAAATCGCCTCTACAACTCTCCCCGGCATCGCCGACCGTTTGCCTTCCACCATGACCTTTCGCCTTGTTCTTCCGCTCGTTGCCGCCGTGCTCCTTGGCGCGCCGCTCTTCGCGCAGGAGCCGGCCAAGCCCGCGGCGACGCCGTCCGCGCCGACCGCCGCGGCGGTGCCAACCTCGTTCGACAACTTTATCATCGTGCTGCTTCTGCGCCCGACGGACGCCCCGGACCATCCGAAGGAAAAGCTCGAGGAGATCCAGGCTGGCCATCTCGCCAACATCCGCCGGATGCACGAGGCTGGGCAGTTGCTCCATGCCGGACCCTTCGAGGACCATTCCGGCCGCAACGTGCGCGGGATGTTCATCCTCAAGACCGACTCCGTGGACACCGCCCGCGAGTGGGTGAGCACCGATCCGGCCGTGAAGGCCGGCCGGCTGAAGGCGGAATTTCTCAAGTGGTTCGTCGAGAAGGGGCGGCTCAAGTGATGGATTTGCCGCCATGCGCTTGATCTACCTCGGCACCGGCGAGATCGGCCTGCCCACGCTGCGCGCCCTGCTCGACCGGCACGAGGTGCCGGCGGTCGTCACGCAGCCCGACCAGCCCGCCGGCCGCGGCCTCGCGGTGCGCGCGCCGGCCGTGAAAAAGCTCGCCGAAGAGCGCGGCGTCCCCGTGCTCCAGCCCGGCCGGCTGCGGCGCGAGCCGGACGCCATCGAGCAGATGCACAACCTGCGGCCGGAGGCGCTCGTGGTGTTCGCCTACGGCCAGATCCTGCCGCGCGCGGTGCTGGAAATTCCCTCGCTCGCCCCGCTGAACATCCACGCCTCGCTGCTGCCGCGCTGGCGCGGCGCCGCGCCGATCCAGGCCGCCATCCGCGCCGGCGACGCGCTCACCGGCCACACGATCATGTTCATGGACGAGGGCCTGGACACCGGCGACATCCTCCTCCAGCACCCCCTCGAAATTCGCCCGGCCGAGACCGGCGGCTCGCTCCACGACCGTCTCGCCGAACTGGCGCCGGGCGCGATCCTGGAAGCGCTCGACCTGCTCGCCGCCGGCCGCGCGCCGCGCATCCCGCAGGATGCCGCCCAGGCCACGCTCGCGCCCAAGCTGGACCGCGCCGCCGGCCGCCTCGACTGGACGCTCCCCGCCGCCGAGCTGGCGCGCGCCGTGCGCGCCTTCGACCCGTGGCCGGGAACCTTCACCACCGCGCCGGATGGCCGCGTGATCAAGGTCTTCGCGGCGGACGAGTCCGCTGGATTCGGCTCGCCGGGAGAGGTCCTTGCCACGGGTTCGGCTGGCCTGACGGTCGCCTGCTCCTCCGGCACTGCGTTGCGCCTGCGCGAGCTCCAGTTGGAGGGGCGCCGCCGATTGCCAGCGGGCGAGTTTTTGCGTGGGTTCCCCCTCGCCGCCGGGACACGGCTTGGATGAATCCTCGTCCGTCGGCGAATGGATCTTCGGCAAAGGTCCGCGCTCGGTCCGCAGACGGCGTTGGACATCCACGCCTGCACTTCCAGCCTGCGAGCCTCCACTCCGAAAGCGAAGCCGCTCACCGGCGGAGCGGAACGGTTCACCCGCGAGGTGAGACGCCTCCCTTCAGAGGAGGGCGATTGCACTCCCAAGGTGATCGCCTGCGCCTTCAACCTGGCTCGGTCCACTTCCCGGCTCTGCGCTGCCGCTTTCCCAGTCCAAGCGCGCACTTTCAAAGTGCAACGCCGCACTTTTTTTCTTTGAGCGCAGACTTTGGAAGTCTGGCCGCAAGCTTTCAAAGCTTGAGCGCAAACAAAAAAAGTGGAACCGCAAGCTTTCAAAGCTTGGGCGCAGGCTTTGGAAGTGCATCCGCAGACTTTTTTTGCTTGGGCGCAGGCTTTCAAAGCTTGCGGGCAAGCTTTTTTTGTCTGGGCGCAAGCTTTCGAAGTGCGAGCGCAGACTTTGAAAGTGGAACATTCTGTCCCGGTTGAGGCCGGCTTGGAAGGAAGCCTGGCAGCACCCTCTGCAATTTGGACATGCCTGCCCGATCGGGGACGGGCGATGATCAAATTTCCTCGTTCGGCTGGCCTCCCTCGCGCAGGTCTTGGCAAGCGGATTCGAACATCCCGTGAAGGTGGTCCTTGAGCACCCGGGCGAGCGCCTCGGCGTCGCGCTTGGAAAGGGCGTCGATCATGAGCTCGTGCTCGCGCATGGCGGCCTGCCAGCGCGGGCTGGAAACTTGGAGCTCCTTGTAGCGGGCACGGCGGATGCGCGCGACGTGCGCGGCGTGCGCGGCCTGGAGCATGGGGTTGCGCGCGGCGCCGACGATGCGGTCGTGGATTGCTTGGTTGAGCCGGAAATACGGCTTCAGCTCGCGCCGCAGGAAGCACGCGTGCATCTCGTGGTGCAGCGCCTTCATTTCCGCCAATTCTGCCTCGGTGATGCGCTCGCAGGCGAGCCGGCCGGCGTGCGACTCGAGCGCCTCGATGACCTCGAAGAGATGCCGCGCGTCGTCCAGGCGCAGCCGCATGACGCGCGCGCCGCAGTTCGGCAGCAGCTCCACCATCCCCTCGTGGGCCAGCACCTTGAGCGCCTCCCGCAGCGGCGTGCGCGAGACGCCCAGCTTCTCCGTGAGCACGCGCTCGGTCAGGCGCACGCCCGGCTCCAGCTCGCCGGTGGTGATCATGTCGCGCACTTTGGCCAGCACCTCGGCGTGAAGCGTGGCGGGGCGCGCCCGGCCCGGGGCGCGGCGCGGCGCGGGCTTGGGC
>CALMOL010000495.1 GCA_937871685.1 uncultured Verrucomicrobiota bacterium | reverse complement strand
GACTTCGGGGGTGCTCATGGGAGGACTCTGAGCGGATCCGGTCCAGGAAAACAAGGGCGCGCCGGCAAGAGGAAAGCGCTTGCGCGGCGCCGGTGGCACGCGCCAGCAGCAAGCCTGCACGCCCCACGGCGGACGCTTCGGCATCTCGCCGGCTCAAGGCACGGCCACGGCACGGTAGAACCGCTCCGTCGCCGAGGAGCTGGTCGTGTCCTCGAACTGGAAGCGTCCCTGCGCATCCGCCGTGCGCCGATCTGACGGCGAGGTCACGCCCGGGGGCACCCCATAGGTTCCTCCGGCCGCGTCCGCGCTTTGGACCAGGTAGTTATTGCCCGGCACTCCCGCGAAGGTGATCAGCACGGTGCTCTGCGCCGTCATCGCAATGGACGAGACGCCGAGGGTTTCCGCGTGCGCGACCCGCAGGCGCACCCAGTCCGCCCCGGCGATGAGCGTCTCGAGGCTCTGGGTGTCCATCTCCAGCGCGATCTGGGTTGGGTTGAAGCCCAAGAGCGAGGCGGTCAGCGGTGCGCCGCGGTTGATCTGCAGGGACACCGCCTGCGCCGCCGGGGTGTAGGTCAGCGTCACGTTCGTGAAAGCGCTCGACGCATACGTGCCGGTGAGCGTCGCGGGCGAGGCGCCACCGACATGGAACTCGAAGGTTCCATTGTTGCGCAGTTGGACCCACGCCACGCCGAAGGCCGACAAATTGGGCCCGATGACATTGGAGGAGGTGAACCCAAGCGCTACCCAGTCCGCGCCCGTGTTCCCAGCGTAACTGGCGGGCGGATAAAGGTCGGCCGCCAGCTCATACGCCACTCCCGCCGCCGGCGTGAAGGGGAGCAGGGCGCTGCCCGCTCCCTTTCCATAGACGAAGCCGTTCCCCGGCAGCGGCCCTTGCCCCGGAAGGGGCGGTTGGTTTGGGTTGGTGCTGATGCCGCCGAACTGCCAGAGCCCGGCGCCGGTGGTCTCATCGGCGATCGCCCGCCACCGCGCGCTGCCCGACAGCGGGTAAGAGGCCCAGAAACCGTTGAGCGAACTGCTAACGCCCGCCGTGCGGATGTTCCCGTTGCCGCCGGTGGGCCGATCGCCAAGGTCGAAGTTGTCCTGCAAGATTACTTGAGCGGGCGAGGCGGGAGCGGTCCAAAAGAGAACCAGGGCGAAAAACGAGACGCGAGACAACGGCGAACGCATGGTGGGGAGAAACGACGACAGCGGAGGTGGGTTTGGAGAGCCTGAAAGCTAGTCGCAAGCCACGTAAGGCACGAGGCTGTGACACGTCGGCGAGGGGAATACGCAGGATCGATGGAGCGGAACGCGGTGCCCGGCCGCGCTTTCCAACGGCCGCGCGGCGTATGCGATCTCCGTTCACCGAGAAGGTGCGCCGCCTTCCTGGGCCAGTCGTTTTTCCAGCTCCGTGATCCGCGCGCGAAGCGGGGCGACGGCGGCCTCCACCTCGGCGGCGGTGAAGCGGGGCGTGATGAACTTCGGGCAGTTCCAGTCGAATCCCTCGACCTCCACCACGACCACGCGCTCGGCCGGCGGCGCGCCCGACGACGAGACGCGGGCGGCCAAGTCCGGCTCGTCGCGTGCCTCGACGACGCGCGCGCGGCCCAGGATCTTGAGGCGCTCGCGCGCCGGGTAATCCATCAGGAAAAGCGAGACACGCGGGTTGTCCGCGAGATTGCCCGCGGTGAGGAGCTGGCGATTCCCGCCGTAGTCGGCGAAGGCGAGCGTGCGCGGGCTGACCATGCGCAGAAATCCCGCCGGCCCCCCGCGGTGCTGGAGGTAGGGCCAGCCGTCCGCGTTCACCGTGCCGAGGTAGAAGGAATCGCGCGCCGCGAGGAACGCGGCTTCCTCCGGCCCGAGCGCGTCCGGCGGCGAGCCGCCCGACAGCGCGGGCCGGGCGCGGCCATAAGAGCGTTCCTGCGCGCGCCGGGCGGCCGGCGTGAGCATCGTTTCCATGTAGTGGACGGCCATGGCAGGGAGGGGTTTTCAGGTGGCGCGACCTTTCAGCGGAGCGAGGCAAAGCACACGCAAGCCTTCGGCGACCTTGCGCAGCGTGCTGGCGTCTCCGGCGCGGGCCACGAGGAGTGCGCCCTGGAGGGTGGAAAACCACACCTTGGCGATCACCGCGGGCCGAACGCCCTCGCGCAACTGGCCGCGGGCCGCGCCCTCGGCGAAGAACCGCTCCAGCCACGTCTCGCCGCTCTCCAGGTGTTTGCGCAATTCCCGCTGCACGCCCGCCGGGAGGCCACGGAATTCCCCCGCAAACGCCCCAACGAGGCACACGCGGTCACGGTCGAGCGCCGCCGCAAAGGTGGCGACCAGCGCGTCCAGCCGCGGGGCGAGGTCGGCGGTGCGCGCCGCCGTGGCTTCCATGGCCGCCTCGAACTCCGCGCGATAGCGCCGCGCGAGCGCGACCACCATGTCCGCCTTCGTGGGGAAGTGGTAATGGATGCTGGCCGTGGTGATGCGGACCTTTGCCGCCAAGTCGCCGTAGGAAAAACCGTGGTAACCACGCGCCTGCGCCAGGGCCTGGGCCTCGTCCAGGAGCTGCGTCTTCACGTCCGCGGCGGGCATCGCCGGTCTCCTTATCTACTAGTTGGTAGATGTCAAGGCGAGGCGGGCGCGGTGACGGTTTCGCGTTGACACACAGCGAAACGCCTCGAAACGCCCCGTGCGTTTGCGTGGCCGGTCCGCACCGTTAGCTTCGAATCGCTGTATCCTTCCCGTCGTCACATCACCTTCCGCAATGATGAACAACTTCACTCCCCGCGCCCAGCAGGTCCTCGCGCTCGCTCGCAAGGAAGCTGATCGCTTCAACCACAACTACGTGGGCACCGAGCATCTCCTGCTCGGGCTCATCAAGCTGGGCCAGGGCGTCGCGGTGAATGTCCTGCAAAAAATGAACCTCGAGCTGGAGAACGTCCGGCTGGAGGTCGAGAAGCAGGTGGGCACCGGCCCCGAGACCCAGATGGTGGGCAACATTCCCTACACGCCGCGCGTCAAGAAGGTGCTCGCCCTGGCCGGCAAGGAGGCCAAGGCCCTCAACCACTCCTACGTGGGCACCGAGCACATCCTCCTCGGCCTGCTCCGCGAGGGCGAAGGCGTGGCCGCGCGCGTGCTTAAGAGCCTGGAGGTGGACATCGAGCGGACGCGCAACGAGATCCTCAAGGAACTCGATCCCAACTTCACCCCGCAGGATTCCGCCGCCGAAGGCGACGCGGGCGAGGGCCAGTCCGGCTCGGCCAAGGGCGAGGGCAAGAAGGACGCCAAGACGCCCGCGCTCAAGGCCTTCGGCCGCGACCTCACTGAGCTCGCCAAGAAGAACGAGCTCGACCCCGTGATCGGACGCAAGAACGAGATCGAGCGCGTGATCCAGATTCTCTGCCGCCGCACGAAAAACAACCCCGTGCTGATTGGCGAAGCTGGCGTCGGCAAGACCGCCATCGTCGAGGGTCTCGCGCAGGAAATCGCCTCCGGCAACGTGCCCGAGATCCTCCACGACAAGAAGGTCATCACGCTCGACCTCGCGCTGATGGTGGCCGGCACAAAGTATCGCGGCCAATTCGAGGAGCGCATCAAGGCCGTGATGGACGAGATTCGCCGCACCAAGAACGTGATCCTCTTCATCGACGAGCTGCACACCATCGTGGGCGCCGGCTCGGCCGAGGGCGCGATGGACGCATCCAACATCATCAAGCCGTCTCTTTCCCGCGGCGAGCTGCAGTGCGTGGGCGCCACCACGCTGAACGAATACCGCAAATACATCGAGAAGGACGCCGCGCTGGAGCGTCGATTCCAGACCGTGAAGGTTGAGGCGCCGTCCATCGACGAGGCCGTCCAGATCCTGAAGGGCCTGCGCCCGAAGTATGAGTCGCATCACAAGGCCAAAATCACCGACGAGGCCGTGGACGCGTCCGTGAAGCTTTCCGATCGCTACATTTCCGGCCGCTTCCTGCCGGACAAGGCCATTGACGTGATGGACGAGGCCGGCGCGCGCGCGCGCATCTCCGCGATGACGCGTCCGCCCGACGTGAAGGATCTCGAGAAAAAGATCGAGGAGATCCGCACCGAGAAGGAGGGTGCCATCAAGGCGCAGGACTTCGAGCGCGCCGCGTCGCTGCGCGATTCCGAGAAACAGTCCAAGGACCAGCTCGAAAAGGTTTTGGCCGAATGGCGCGAGCAGCGCGAAGAGAAGGTGGTGGTCGTCTCGGAGGACGACATCATGCACATCGTCTCCAAGTTCACCGGCATCCCGCTGACCCGCATGGAGCAGAAGGAAACCGCCAAGCTCCTCCGCATGGAGCAGGACCTGAAGGGCAAGGTGATCGGGCAGGATGAGGCTGTCACGGCCATCTCCAAGGCCTTGCGCCGCTCGCGCGCCGACCTCAAAGACCCGCGCCGCCCGATCGGCTCGTTCGTCTTCCTCGGCCCGACGGGCGTGGGCAAGACCTTCCTGGCCCGCACGCTGGCCGACTTCATGTTCGGCGACGCCGACGCGCTCATCCAGATCGACATGAGCGAATACATGGAGAAGTTCACGTCGTCGCGCCTGATTGGCTCGCCTCCCGGCTACGTGGGCTACGAGGAGGGCGGCCAGCTCTCCGAGGCGGTGCGCCGCCGGCCCTACTCGGTGGTGCTCTTCGACGAGATCGAGAAGGCGCATCCCGACGTGATGAACCTCATGCTCCAGATCCTGGAGGAGGGGAAGATCACCGACTCGCTCGGCCGCAAGATCGACTTCCGCAACACGATCATCATCATGACGTCCAACGTGGGCGCCGAGACGATCAAAAAGCAGAACGTGATGGGCTTTGGCTCGCCCAAGGACGAGGCTGACTACGAGACCATGCGCGGCAAAATCATGGACGAGGTGAAGCGGGCCTTTAAGCCCGAGTTCATCAACCGTCTCGACGACACGATCGTGTTCCACACGTTGTCCCGACAGAATCTGCTGGAGATCGTGGGCCTCGAGATCGAGAAGGTGCTCACGCGTATCCGCACGAAGGACCTGCACCTCACGCTCGACCAGACCGCCAAAGACCTGCTCATCGAGCGGGGCTACGATCCGACCTACGGCGCGCGCCCAATGCGCCGCGCGGTGGAGCGCTACCTTGAGGACCCGCTCGCGGAGGAAATCCTGCGCGGCACGTTCAAGAATGGTGACATCATCCAGGTGAGCCGCGAGGGCGAGGTGAAGGACGAAAAGGCCAAGCTGATCTTCACCGCCGCGCCGCGCCCCGAGGCGCCTATCGCCGCCCTGCCCGACGCCGCGCCCGAAGAGGCCGGCGCCGCCGCTGGAGCAAGCTGAGCGAGGATTGAGACCATTCACGAGCGGCACCGGGGAAGCCCGGTGCCGCTTTTGTTTCGGGTAGGGCGAGCCGCGCTGTCTATTCATCGCGTCAGCGACGGCTGAACGTATCCGGCCAAGTGCGTTCAAGCGTCGCTGATGCGACGCGGGCCGCGTTGATCATGCATTCCCGCCTGATCCCAGCCCGCGATGGGAATTGCAGAATAAGCTAGGCGGCCAAGGCCGCCGCAATGGCGCGGGGACCGCGCCATCTACCTTGGACAAAACTGCCCATCTCGTCGCGCGCTGGGATGAATCGTTGGTCATTCCCCGCATTTGTCTCTGTGCAGCCGGCTTCTGCAAGGCCCCGGGACCGCCTGAGGCCTTGCAGAAACCGCGGCCGTGCTGGGAGATGTGGGGAAAGCAAGCATTGAGGCGCGGGGCTACGTTCTGATTGCCGCACACGCGGCCCCGGCGAGGTCAAACCGAGATGCGCGCTGATTGACGCGTAAGCCGAGGCGACGTTCACGCCAATTGCTTCAGCGCCCGTCGCACCAGCTCGTCGGACGCGGCATTTGCCCCGCCGGCGTCGGCGAATACGGCCTTCACAGCTTTGTGGGCCTCGACCTGCTTGTAGCCCAGCGCGATGAGCGCGAGCACGGCGTCGTTCACCGCGGCCTCGGCCGGCGTGGGGCCGTGCGTGGAAGAGGCGACCTCCCACGCGGCGGCCACGCCCACCTTGTCGCGCAGTTCCAGCGTGATGCGCTCGGCGGTCTTCTTGCCCAGCCCCTTGATGCGCGAGATCGAGGCGATGTCGTTGGCGACCACCGCGGCCTTGAACGAACCGACGCTCATCCCCGAGACAACCGCCAAGCCGAGCTTCGGGCCGACGCCGCTCACATTGTTGATGAGCAGGCGGAACAAGTCGCGCTCGGCGTCTGACATGAACCCGAACAGGACGTGGTCATCCTCTCGAATCTGGAGGTGCGTGAGGAGCTTCACCGGCTGGCCGGGAAGGGGGAGGTGGTCGTAGGTCGAGAGCGGAATGTGGACGAGGTAGCCGACTCCGCCCACATCCACGATCGCGTGGGTGGGGAGCGACTCCGCGAGCGTGCCTTGAAGATAAGAGATCATGCCGAGAAGATAGAGAATGGAAGATGGCAGAGGGCGAATGGACAATCGACGCCGCGGAAAAATTGGCAGCGCACCGCGTCTATTCCTGAGCATCAACCGCCAAGTTGCTTCCTGCCATCCTCCATCCTCTCGGTCCAGTTCCCTCGGCTCACTCATCTTCCTCGCGTTGATGAAAGTAGTCCACGGCCCACGCGCGCATTCGCTCGCCGGAAGTGGTCCATTCCCACGCACCGCTCGGGCCGAGACGCAAGTCGGCGGCAGGTTCGAACTGAAAGTCGGACAACTCGCGGTTGCGCAGCACGTAGCGGCGGCGGGCGGTTTCGCCGTGCCAGAGATGGTGGATTTCCCCTGGCGTGGCGCCAATCCCGGCGCGGATGTGCGGATACACGCGGCGGCACCAGGCCTCGAACCACGCGCGGTGGGCGTTGCCGGGCGCGGGGCCGAGGATGCGCTCGATGCAGCGCGAGGACCAGTCGCCGGCGAAGGCGTGCGCCATCATGTGATCGCCGGAGCCAGCCACGCAGGCGTCGTAGAGGCCGTGCGCCTGCACCCAGTCACGGCGCGCGGCCCACGCGAAGCCGGTGTGGCCGTGCGCGGCGAAATCGCCGCCGAGCAACGCGTTCGGCTGGCGCGCATAGACATGGCCGGCCGAGCGCCAACGATCGCCCGCGCCGAGGTGCGTGGGCTGGCCACGTGGCAGTCGGACGACGCGCGCGAAGGGCTGCACCACGGCGAAGCGATCGAGCAACTGTGCCGTTTGCTCCGCCCAGCGCGGGTTGGCGAAGAGGATATCGGCGTCCAGCCAAGCCAGCTTGGTGCAGTCACCCGGCAGGGCGGCGACGGCGAGATTGAGGAGACGCTCCTTCTGCCACATCACGTCGCGGGCGCGGACATGGACCACATCCGCGGCGGCCGGCAGCGCGAAGGGCTCGCCGCCAAATGCGCACTCCACCGTGAGCAGCGGCACGCCCTGCGCGGCGAGCGTGGCGCGGAAGACGGCGAAGTTCGTCGCCTTCGTGCGGTAGCCGCTCGGATTGAAGAGACAGGTGATGGCGTGAAGCAAAGGGCGAGTCGAAGATCGGGAGACTCAGGAAGACGCTTCGCCTTCTAGCGCCTTCCCAGCGCGGCGCAGCAACTCGACGGCGAAGGGCACGTCCGCCTCAGACTCAAGGAGAAAACTCACCCAGCCCGAGCGCGACATCACATGGTGCGGACGCACGCGCTTCGCGGCGAGCAATTCGGACGCTTCGGCGCGGGGAAGTCGCACGTCCAGCAAGCCGTGTCCGTGGACGTGCCCGAGTTCGCGGCCAGCGCGGCGGAACTCGATGCCGCCAAGGCGATGAATGCGCAGCGTCACGCCGGGCAGGGCGAGCGCGCCCGCTTCCAGGGCATCCATCGCGTGCACGCGCCCGCGCTGGAAAAGGGCGGTCCAGCCCAGGAGCAACGCGTCGAAGAGCTGAGGCATCAGCGGCACGCGCGCCAGCCAGCGCCCATGGCGAACGACCCAGAGGAACATCGGCGATCAGGGCTGTTCCGCGCGGCGCTTCACGTCCTCCATCACGCGCAAGTGGACGGCGCGGAAGATGTGCTGCGTCCATCCGTCGAAATACCAACGCGGATGAACGTGGAGCGAATACCACGTCGTGCCGACGAGCGTGGTGGTGCCGTCGCCGTTGTCGCGCAACTCGAACTGCCCGCGCCTGGGCGTGAGGTGGCCGATCAGCTCCGGGTCGTCCGGCAGCTCGACCATGTCGAAGGTCAGGCGCGTGGATGGGACGCACTCGCTCACCACTTCCCGAAACACCGCGCCGCCCGAGAAAATGCAGCGCCGGTCCGCGCCCACGAAGTCGCCCGCCGAGGTGGTCTCGACCGGATAGGGCAGGCCGATGCGAAACATCCAAAAATCGGGCTTGGCCGAGATCGGCGGGAAGGACGTGACGTGGCGCCACACGCGGGAGGGCGAGGCACGCACGACCAGCATGTCCGTGACGGAGCCCTCATGCTCCGAGCGAAAATGCGGCTCGGCCACCGCCGCCAGCGCCACGATGGCGAGGGGCGCAAACGAGACGCGGAGCTTGCCCATGTCGGACCGGAACCACACGCGGCCGACCAGCGCGCCAGCGAGCATCACACCGTAAAAGAGGGGCGAGACGATGATCAGGCAGATGACTCCCTCCGCGTAGGCCAACGCCGCGCCGATGAGCGCGATGAACGTCGCGCCGAGCACGTATCCGGCCGTGTCCCAGATGCTGGGCTGCGCCCGGCGCCAGAGCAAGCTCGCCAGCAGGCCGCCGAAGAACGGAACAAGGAACAGGCTGGGTGCGACGAGCGGCGACCCGACGCTGTGCCCGACCGTCAGCCAAGCCACGAGGGCGTAGAGCCCGCCCATGACCGCGTCCGAGACGAGTGCGCCGAGCAGCCAGACGAAGGCGTTCTTGCTCGTCGGCCGACGCGAACTGGGCGGCGGATCTGGGAGCGGCGGGGGAATGACCATGAAGCCGATTGAAACACGGCGGGCGCCGGGACGACAACGTCGGCGAAAGCGCCGTCTCCATTTACCGCGGCCCCGCTGCCGGATCAGCGCCGGAACTGGCCGAAAAGCCCATCGGCTTCTTCCAGCGTTTCCTTCGAGCCCACGTCGAACCACATCCCAGGCACGCGCCAAGCCTTCACCGACACGCGGGGGTAGAGCCATTGCACGAGGCGGCCGGGCTGGTCGGGATTGTTCCCTTCCGCGAGATACTGCCGGATCATCGGCAGCATGGTCTTCGGGTAGTAATAGAGCGCGATGGAGATCAGCGTGCTCGGCGGATCAGCCGGCTTCTCGACGAACTCGGTGATCACGTCGTGGTCATCCACCGCGACCACGCCGTATTTCTTCGCCTGCTCCAGCGAGCCGACGTCATACACGCCGATGGCCGGCCCGTTGAGCTGGCGCGTGAAATCGCCGAAGGACTCCAGGCTCTGCGAGAACAGGTTATCGCCCGCCACCACGATGAGGTCGGACGCTTCCAGCCCATGGCGCTGGATGACGAGGTTCATGTCGCCAATGGCGCCGAGCTTGTCGGCATCGCCGGTGGTGCCGTCATTGACGATCTCAAACCGGAGCTTCGGATGGCCCGCGCCGTATTCCGCGGCCCATCGCTCGAAGTGGCCGGCGAACTTGGCGTTGGTGACCACGAACACCTTCTCCAGGCCGGCGACGGGCGCGAGGTTGTCGATAACCCACTCCATCATTGGCTTGCCGGCGACGGGCAGGAGCGGCTTGGGCTGGTTGAGCGTGAGCGGGTAGAGGCGCGTGGCGTAGCCAGCGGCGAGGATAAGCAGATTCATGCGTGCCGCAGGAAAGGGGCACCAGCCGGGAAGTCAACGCGGGCTCAGCTGCGGCGACGCCGTCGCTCGGGCTTGTCCTCGCGGCCGGCGATGGCGTCGCGCAGTTCCTTGAGGCGGCCCGAATTGACCCAGAAGTCGGCCTTTTCCACGTCCTGAAGCGAGGAGAATCGCTCGGTGGTGGCCTCGAGGTGACCGAACATCAGCAGGCTGTCGAGCGTGTCGATTAGCTCGGACTCACCCACGTTTTCCAACCGGTCGATCAGCGTCCGCCCCTTGACCTTCGAGCCGGTGAGTCCTACGGCCTTGAGCACGGAGATTTCGCCGCCGTCGAGGTGAATTTCGCGAGCCATAAGACGCGCGCATGAAAACGGAGGGCCGCCTCGGTGTCGAGGGCGGAATCGATGACTCTCAGAAATCCCGCGCTGGCTGTCCAGCTTATCCCAGCCAAGGCGAAGCGTGCTATGGTCGCGCCGTTCATGTCCGCGCCGCCACCCACCGCGCCTGCCCCCATCGCGCCGTCGCCCGCCTTCGCGCTGATCGCGCCGCGCCGCGGGCTGCGGCTGAGCGCGTGGCGCTACCTTAACGTGATCGGCTACCAAGCCTACGCGGGGCTGCGCTCCGAGGTGGCGCGCACCTACCTGGGCCTCGTGTGGTGGCTGCTGGAGCCGGTGTTCGCCGCGGTGGCGATGTATCTGATCTTCGGTGTGCTGCTCGGCCGTGCATCGGCGCCGAACTACTTCGCCTTCCTGCTGGTGGGCACCTTCGCGTGGCAATGGTTCGCCGGCTCCGTGGGCTTGGCGGCCAACTCGATCATTCAGAAGTCCGGCCTGATTCAGCAGGTGTATCTGCCCAAGTTCGTGTTCCCCACCGTGGCGGTGCTCTCGGCGACGTGGAAATTCCTGTGTGCCTTCCTCATGATGATGGTTTACCTCACGGCATCTGGCCATCCGCCGGCAATCGCCTGGGCGGCGCTGCCGGCTCTCTGGGTGGTGCAGTTCCTCCTCAACCTCGCGGTGGCGTGGCCGCTGGCGGTGTGGGTGCCGTATTTCCGCGATGGCACCACCGTGATCACCTCGGTGCTGCAGGTGCTTGGCTTCGCCTCGGGCATCTTCTTTTCGCCGGCGCAGGTGCCCGAGAACCTGCGCGGTTGGTTCGACTGGAACCCGATGGCGGCGCTGCTCGTCTCCTACCGCGGCGTGCTGCTGGAGGGCGCGTGGCCGGATTTCGGACGCCTGGCGATCATCGCCGCCGGGTCGCTTGCCCTGCTCGTCTTTGGCGCGTGGCTGCACCGCCGAGTGGACCTTTCGCTGCCCAAGGTAGTGCAGTGAGGTCGCCCGCCGCCCACGCCAAACCTTCCGACCCGCCCGTGCTTCCCAAGGATTCCGAGCCGCTTCTTTCCCTGCGCCAAGTGGGCGTGCGCTACCGGCTGCGCCGCAAGATCGAGGGCTCGCGCGACTATTGGGCGCTGCGCGACGTGACGCTGGACGTCCACGCCGGCGAGACGCTCGCCGTGCTCGGCTCCAACGGCGCGGGAAAGAGCACCCTCATGAAGGTGATGGCCGGCATCGTGGCGCCGGACCGGGGTGAATACCGCCTGCGGTCCGGCTGCCGCGTGAGCTTGCTCGCGCTGGGCGCGGGCTTCGAGTCGAACCTCACCGGCCGCGAGAACGCCCTGCTCGGCGGGATGCTCCTCGGCCTGCACCGCCGCACGATGAGCAAGCGCCTGCAAAGCGTGGAGGAGTTCTCCGGCCTGGGCGAGTTCTTCGACCAGCCCATCTTCACCTACTCCAGCGGGATGCTGGCGCGTCTGGGCTTTGCGGTGGCGCTCGAGGTGGACCCCGACATTCTCCTCGTGGACGAGATCCTTTCCGTGGGCGACCTCTCGTTCCAGGACAAGTCGCTCGCCGCGCTCACCGGCCGCATGGCGGCGCAGAAGACCGTGGTGTTCATCTCGCATGACTTCCGCATGATCACCCGCCTGTGCCATCGCGCGGTGTGGATCGATGCCGGCGCTACCGTGGCATCCGGGTCGGTGGGCGAGGTCGCCGCCGCCTTCGCCGCGCGCCAGAACCTGGAGCGCCAGCTCCGCGCCGCTCACCGCGTGGCCGCGCAGCCGGGCGACTGGGGAGAGGAAGAGGAGGACGCGGACGCGACCCCGGATTGACCCACATTGCTTTCGCTTTTCGCGGGCGCCGTGCTTAAGGAGCCGGCTCCTTTTGACCTCACCCGCTTTCCCCATGCCAATTCACGCTTCGTCCCTCCGCGGCCCTGGCCGTCTCCTCGCTGCCAGCGGCTTGCTGGCGCTCTC
>CALMOL010000494.1 GCA_937871685.1 uncultured Verrucomicrobiota bacterium | reverse complement strand
GCGCAGAAGCCTCCCGCCACCCCCGCGCCCTCGCCCGCCGTGGCCGAGGATCCCGCCGCGGCGACGCTTGCCGACGCCGTGATGAACGCGCACGGCCTCACCGCCTGGCGCAACGTGCGCCGCGTGCGCTTCACCTTCGCCGTGGAGGCCGCCGACAAACCCGGCGTCTCCATTTTCGAAGCCAAGCACGACTGGCTCGTGCGCGAGGGCAAGGACACGGTGACGTGGAAGGGCAAGACCGCCACCATCGACGTGATGAAGCCCAGCGAGCACGCCACGGACGACGCCAAGGAAGCCATGAAGCGCTGGACCAACGACACCTACTGGCTCGTGGCCCCCTTCAAGCTGCGCGACCCCGGCACCGTGCTCGCCATGGGCGGCGCCAAGTCCGTGGACGGCCAGGACTACCGCATCCTCCAGCTTTCGTTCAAGGAAGTGGGCCAGACGCCCGGCGACCGCTACACGGTTTACGTGGACCCGAAGACCTCGCTCGTCATGCGCTGGGACTACGCGCCGACCGCCGACAAGGTGATCCCCGTCGTCTTCATGGACTACCGCGACATCGGCGGCATGAGGTTCGCCATGCGCCACTCCTTCACCGACAAGGTCATCATGTTCAAGGACGTGAGCTTCGAGCCGTGACAGTCGTCGCCCGGCGAGGCGGCGCATTCTCTGCTTGTCCCGGCGGCACCGCCGGTTACGAATTCGCCACCAGCGCTCTCCCTTGCGATGCAGTTCAAGAAAAAACTCTCCCACCGCGTCCAGCGTTTCGGTCAGTGGCTGAAGAAGGCATTGATTCTCGGTCGCACCGATTGGCGGCTCGCCTCGGACCAATGCAAGCCGCCGCGCCTCACGCAGTCGCAGCGCGCCGAGCTGCAGCCGAAGTTCGACGTGAATTCCATCCGCCCCCGCGCGGTGAGCGCCGCCGACGTGCAGGCGCGCAAGTCGGTCCCGCCGCTGGCCCCGCACCCGGCCGAGGTTGATTCCGCCGCCCTGGCGCCCGCGGCGGAGGACTTCACCCCCGCCCCCGCGGCGACCGCGCCGGCCGCTGGCTCTCCCACGGGCGCGTCTGGCCGTGATTACGAGGTTCGGCGCCGCAAGAAGCGCGGCGCGAAGCACAAGGGCGTCTCCCCGCTCACCGCTTTCTCCGTGAAGGAAACCCTCGAGCTGCGCGGCCTCGCCGGCAAGATCTTCGGCCGAAATGGCGAATGACGAAATTGCCGATTTTCAATTGCCGATTCAGGCCTGACTGCCGAGGCCGAAGCAGTTGACCTCGCCTTCAGCTTCAGCCTTCCAGCCCAAGTGGCGGCCCAACCCCTGCGCGCCAGCCTCAATCGGAAATCGGCAATTGGAAATTGGCAATACCTTCCGCGTTCCTCTCGGCGAGACCCGCATTGAGCGATTCGCAGCGGCATTTACCCCGGAGGAGTGGGCCGCGGCATTCGAGAAGGAAGCCAAGGATGGGCGCTACCACGCGGTGGTCGAGCGGACGATCGGCGGGCCCTTCGAATACCGCTACCTCGGCGTGCGCGACAGCACCGGCCGGCTGCGCGTGCTCCAGCCGGTCTTCCTCACCGACCAGGACTTGCTCGCCGGCTTGCCCGCGGGCGCGCAGCGCCTGGCGGGCAAAGTGCGAAAGCGCTTCCCGCGCTTCCTCACCCAAAAGATGCTCATGATCGGCTGCACCGCGGGCGAGGGGCACGCGGGCTTGATCGGCGACCCCGCGGAATCTGCCGGGGCGCTCTTCGACGCGCTCGACATCTTCGGGCAGCAGAGCGGCGCGGGCATGGTCACCTTCAAGGACTTCCCGAAGCCCGAGCGCACCGCGCTGGATGCGCCGGCCGCCGCGCACGGCTATCGGCGCGTGCCGAGCTTCCCCGGCACCGTGATCGCGGACCTGGGGCGCTTCCGCGACTTCGACGACTACCTCGACCGCACGCTGAGCAAGGCCACACGCAAGGACCTGCGCCGCAAGTTTCGCCGCGCGGACACGGCCGAGCCACCGCTGCACCTCGAAGTCGTCGCCGACGCCTCGGCCCAAGCGAAGGAGCTGCATGCGCTCTACCGGCAGGTGTGGGAAAAGAGCGAGTTCCGCTTCGAGGAGCTGACCGAGGAATACTTCCGCGCCCTCGGCCGCGAGATGCCCGACGTGGCGCGCTTCTTCGTCTGGCGCCTCGGCGGGCCGGAGGGCCGCGCCGTGGCCGTGTCCTCCGTGCTCGTCCATGACGGCCGCCTCCATGATAATTACCTCGGCCTCGACTACACCCTCGCCCACGAGCGCCACCTCTACCACGTGACCCTGCGCGACGTGTTCAACTGGGCTGTCCGCCACGGCGTGCGCGAGTATTACTCCACCCCGCTCAATTACGATCCCAAGCAGCGCCTGCGCTTCGCCCTCGCGCCCCTGGATCTCTACGTGAAGTCGCTCAACCGGATCGTGAACCCGTTCTTGCGCCACGCCCTCCCCTGGCTGGAGCCGACCCGCTGGGACAAAGATCTGCGCCGCTTCGAGAACTGGGCGGAGATGCAGTGAGTGAAGAGGCTTGCCTTTTGGCGGTCAGAATGAGCTCACCTGATTCTGGTTGAAGAGATGAGCCGCCAAGGACACGTTCTTCCCCCTTCATCAATGGGAAAACGGACGGCGAGATCTGGAAAACGGCCTACAGCGGTTTTCATCGAAGCTGAGCGACGCTCAACCCGCGGCTCGGCCACTGGGAGCGCCGGCATCCTGC
>CALMOL010000493.1:6797-7258 GCA_937871685.1 uncultured Verrucomicrobiota bacterium | reverse complement strand
GCGCTCGCCCTTGCCGAGATAGCCGAACATCACGCCGGCGCGGTCGGCGCCCTGGTAGGCGTCGTCCAGGCCGAGCGGGTGGCCCATCTCGTGGAGGATGGCGGTGAGCAGGTCCACGCGGCCGGCGGCCGGGTGCCCCGGCGCGGCGAAGCGGCGCGTGGCGGCGAGGGGCCGCGCGAAGGCGGCGTCCGTGGTCGGGTCGGCGTCAATGAACCAGCCCTGGCCGGCGCCGCGCGGGGAAACGAGCATGCGCTTGCCGTCGGCCTGGCCGAGGTGGCGGCCGGCGAGCGAGGAGATTTCCCAGCTCAGCCCGCGCAGCAGCGCGAGGTGCTCGGCGGAAAGGCCGGCGGCCTCCCAGCGCGCGAACGCCTCCTCGTCGCCGGCTACCTGATCAAGCGGCGCGGCACGGCGTCGCGCCGGTTGCGGCGCATCCGCACGCCGGGGAAGGCGCCGGCCGCCGC
>CALMOL010000493.1:0-6787 GCA_937871685.1 uncultured Verrucomicrobiota bacterium | reverse complement strand
ACCGCTTGCCGAGATCGAAGCCGCAGGCCTTCGCGAAGGCGGCGACGTGGCGGTCGAGCTCTTCCTGCGTGAGGTCGGAGTCGGCGGCAGGCTGCGGGCTGGCCGTGGCGACGCTCGCCGTGGCCGGGGCAGCGGGCGGCGCGTCCTGGAAAATGGGATCGGCAAAGGCATCGGGGGCCGTGGCGCCGAGGACGCCCTCGGCCGAGGGGGCGAGCAGGAGCGGCGGGATGCCATTGACGGTGGTCACGCCGGTGATGCCGGTGACGAAAATGGTGTCGATGGCGGCAACCGGAATCGCGGGGTTTTGCGAGTTGAGGTTGTTGCGGATCGTGGTGGGGTTGTTCTGCAGGCCGGTGGCGAGGCCCTCGAGGTTGAAGGTCGCCGTGTAGGTGGTGCCGGCCACGGTCTGGTTGGCCTGGCGGACTTCCAGGGCGAAGAAGCCGCCCGCGCTGGCGTAGGCCGGGACCGTGTTGGTCTTGATGCGGGCATTCAACGTGGAGCGGCCGCGCGACTGGGCGCGGATGGCGTCGAGCGCGGCGGGGCCGACGCTCACGTTATTGTTCGTGATTGCCGCGGTGCTGGTGCCGGAAGCGCTGGCGGTGCCCGAGTTGGAGTTGACTTCGACGAGCAGGCCGTAGTCGGTGCCGACGCCGCTGATCGTGTTGGCGTCCACGTTGGCGGCCATGGTGCCGTAGCCCGTGTTGAAGAGGCGGATGCCGAAGCCGGAGTCGGGGGCGCCGCCGCCGCCGGGGGAATTGGGGTTCTTGCGCACCGTGTTGCGCTTCACCGTGCCTGTGATGGAGGAGGCGGGAATGGTGAGCGTGCCGTTGAAGACGTTGATGCCGGTGTTAAAGAGCGGCGCGTCGGCGGCACCGTTCTTGCCGACGACGTTGTCCTCGATCTGGAAGTTCATCACGCCGGAGTTGGCGGCGGTCACGTCGATGCCGATATTGCCCTGGACCGGGCTGCCGGCGTAGATCTGGTTGTTGAGGATGGCGATGGTGACGGTGCCCAGCGAGGCGTCGCAGTTGATCGAGTCCGTGCGGTTGCCGGTGAAGGTGCAGCCGGAAACGGTGCCGTTCATCACGGTGGAGGCGACGCCGTTGACGGTGTCCACGGCGAAGCGGAAGCCGATGCTGCCGGAGGTGGCGTTGTTGTTCTGGATCGTCGAGTCGGCGAGGGTGAAGCCGGTCTGGGTGCCGGAAGCGTTCTCGACGCGCACGTTGTCCTCGATGGAGCCGGAAACGATCGAGTCGCGGACGGAGGAGGTGCCGAGGAGGTCGCTGATGATGACCGCGCCCTCGCGCAGGGAGGTGCTGGTGCCGTGGGTGCCGTTGACCGTGCAGTAGCGGAACGCGAGGTCCGAGCAGGAGACGACGCGGATGCCGAAGTTGTCCGAGTTGGTGACCGTGATGCGCGAGATCGAGGCCTTGGCCGTGTTGGCCAGGTAGATGCCGATGCCGGTTGTCAGACTGTTGTCGGCCGCGCCCGTCTTGCCCGAGATGGTTCCACCGGAGGAGTTGCCGCCGCGGGAGGTGTTGGTGCCGTCGCCGGTGACGACGAGGCCGCCGGCCGTGCCGGTGTTGAACACGTAGATGCCGGTGGGCGAGCCGGTGGAGGAGATGGAAACGAAGTTCAGGTTGCCGGCGAGGATGGGCACGCCGGAAACGAAGAGGCCGGTGCCGTTGGTGGCCGAGAGCGTGTTCGTGCCGGCGGCGACGATGCTCGTGCCGGTGGTCGCGGAAAGGGCAGCGCCACCGCTGGAGGTGACCGCGAGATTAGCGAGCGCGAGGACGCCGACCGAAGTGCCGCTGATGCCGGCGCCGTTCGTGTTGCTGACGATGAGGTTCTTCACCGTATTTCCAGCCGCCAGCGTGACGACGGTGCCGGACGCGGCGGCGAGGGTGGGCGTGTTGGCCGGCACGGCCGTGCGCAGCGTGAAGCCGGAGACGATGAGATCGGCCGACTCGCCCTGGAGCGTCTGACCGGCTTCGAGCGGGAGATTGACCCCGGTGTAGGAGCCAGAACCCTTGTAAACGTAGATGACGTCGTTGGGACCGTCGGAATCGCCGGTGCCACCGGCCCCGCTGAGGGCGGAGAAATTAGAGAACGGCGAGGCGGAGGTGCCGTTGCCGTTGGGGCCGGCGTTGTTCACATACCAAACCCGCGGGCCGACCGTGACGGTGACCGTGCCAGTGTCCGTGAGGGTAGTAACTGCCGAGTTACGGACGCTATAGGTGAAAGTATCGGTGCCGGTGAAGCCAGCCGCGGGCGTGTAGGTGAAGGTGCCGTTAGCGTTGAGCACGACGCTGCCGCCGCCCGTGGTGGCGATCGTGCCCGCGGTGAGCACAATGGTGTCCGGCGCCGTGGCAATGGTGTCGTTGGCAAGGACGCCGTTTGTGCTGACGACCACCGCCGCGGGCTCGCCGGCCGGCGGGGTGGTGCCCACGTAGAGTTTGGTGTTGCCGACAGCCGTGTAGGCATCCGCAAACGCGATGGGCGAGGCGTGCGGCACGCCGACGTCGGTGGTGTTCGGGGGCGTAGGATTGGTGAGCTTCACGCCGGTCGCCGGGGCGGCGCCCGAGATGGTGATGACCGTGGTGTAGTCGATCGTGTCGCCCTGGAGCTTGCGTGTCGCCTGCGGCGTGTTGTCAGTCTGCGTCGCGGTGACGGTCTGACCGGTGGCCGCGAGCGGCGCAAGGGCGGAGAAAAGCGCAGCAAGACAAGGAAGGGGGCGCAAGGCGAGGCGCATAAGACGAGGGGAAGACGGGGGGAAATCGAGCCTGCTCCTGCCAAGCCTCGGCGCACATTCAGCCAGGACCGGACAGTATTCCGCGCGCGCAGAACGCGCCGAGAAGACGGCGAAGCGGCGGGGAAGTAAAGAAAAAAAGGAGAAGAATGCGCGAATTTTTAGAAAACCTGGAAAGAACTTGCTTATCGCAAGCCTGCCAGGAGTAGCAATTCACACAGCCACCACAGGAGGACGCCTCAGGAAAAGATAGACGCCCTTGTCCTCGGCGAACTGGAATCCCGTGCGCTCGTAAATCCGGAGTGCCGGGTTGAACCGCTCGACGTGCACGGTCAAGTCCTTGGCGACGGAGTCCGCCTCGGCGGCCAGCTCGCCGAGAAGGAGCGTGCCTATGCCCAGACCACGAAACTCGGGCAGGAGCGCGAGATCCACCAAGCGAATTTCCTTTTCCCACCGATCAACGTAAAGCCGGCCGGCGGGCCCGCCGTTCCGCTCGATGATCTCGAAGGCCGCGTTTGGGTAGTGCGCCTGATAATGGGCGTGCTGCGCGCCAAACTGGGCCCGACAAAAATCTGCTTTCTGCGCGTCGGACCAGTCAACGCGCGCCAACTCATCCGCGCGCGTGCTGGCGTAGAGGCGCTCCAGAAACGGAGCGTCCTCCGGCCAGCGCACGGGCCGCCGCGTCACCCGCGGCGGAACGACGGAATTCCTGCCCGCAGCCACGGTTTACCCACGCGGCGGGAACACGCCTTGCAGCGCGATGCAGAAGTTCAGCGTCAGATACGGCTGCATGTTGTTGTGTGGCTGACTGCTGCCTGTCAGGCCCAGGGACTGGGGCGCAAGGGGGACCAGGTTCGCGGTGACGTTGTTTTGATACAGCGAAGCGCCAACCGAGCGCGCGAGTGCCGCACTCGGGGACGGGGCCGCATCCTCGCCGGGCTGGTTGCTGGCCACCATGGTATGAATGTGGTTCGGCATCTCCGACTCGAGGAGCGTGACGGTTTGCGAGCCACCGATTTCACCGAGATCGTGCAAGCTCAAGCCAGGCCCCTGCCCGGGATGCATGGGAGCGCTGCCCTGGAGGTTGGGCAGGGCAAAATTGCTCTGGCCGTTGCCGCCGTAGGTGGTGCCGAGCAGCGAGAAGAGCGCAGTGTTCTGCGACAGCGGCAGGATCTGCCCGTTGCAGAACGCCCAGCCTCGGGGCGCGAAGTTAAAGGGGAAAATACGAATTTCCGCGACGAAGGGGTCAGCCATAAATGGAGAGTTCTAGGTGGGGGAGGGAAAGATTCCGAAAAGTGAAATGATGAAGTCCACGCACAGATAAGGCTGGAAATTATCGTGCGGCTGCGAGCCGCCGGTCCGCCCGGCGATGGCCTGGGCGGCCATAGTGGTGTTAGCGTTGCCCCCGATGTAGGGCGTGTAGGTGGGCGTTTGCGCCACGACGTTGCCACCGGCGTTGGCCGTGGTGGCGTTGGCGGTGCTGGCCATCAGCGGATGCGTGTGGTTGGGCATCTGGTTGACGCTCACCGTGACCTGCTCGGTCCCGCCGGCCTGGGCTAGGGTGTAGCTGCCGCCGCCGCCGCTGCCCATGTGCAGGGGCAGCCGACCGCGCAGATCGGGCAGGGCGAAGGTGGACTCCCCATCGCCACCATAGGTGGTGCCGATGAGCTGGAAGAGCGTCTCGTTCTCGGAAATCGGCAGCAACTGCCCTTCGCAGAACATCCAGCCCGCGGGAGCGAAGTTGCCCGCGAACATTCGAATTTCGCCAACGTAAGGTTGAGCCATGGGAGGAAGGGATTAGTTGGGAGAAGGGAAGATGCCCTGCAAGGCGATGCAGAAGTTCAGCGTCAGAAACGGCTGCATATTGGGATGTGCCTGGGAGCCGCCGACAGATGCCACCGAAGAGGGAGTGAGCGTTGTCAGCGAGGCCGCCGGAGCGTAGGAAAGGTTTGCCGGGGAGGCCAGAACGGCGGTGGACACCGTCACTTGGTTGCCAGGCTGCGAGGAAGCCTGGACCGGAAGGTGCGTGTGGGCGGGCATCTCTTGGCTGCTCAGCGTGTGCGCAGGCTCACCCCCGACTTGCCCAAGGTTGAAACCGCTGCCGACGATAACCAGAAAGAACCACTCCAAGTTCGCCAAAACAAAAAAGAACTGGCCATTGCCGCCGTAGGTGGTGCCCAACAGCGAAAAGAGCGCCTGGTTCTGGTTGATGGGCAGAAGCTGGCCGTTGCAAAAGGCCCAGAACTTCGGGGGAAAGTTGAAGGAAAAGATCCGAATTTCGGAGAGGAAAGGTTCGGCCATCGGAGCAGAAGAAGGAGGGGGAGAACAGGCGGGTGACGCGCGGAGAGGAGGGGAAAACCGCGCGACCCCGTAGATGTGTCATCCGACGATAGCAAATGAAAAAACGAGAAAATCACGAAACTTTTCCATCCAGTGTTCGTTTCAGAGGCTTCAGGCAATGCTCGCCTTCTCGGTGCTTGACACACTGCGGTGCTACCTGTCTCGGTTCTCGCCCTCATGCCCCGTTTCGTTGACCGTCGTCATTTTCTTCGCCTGGGATTCGTGCTCGCGGGCGGCACGCTCGCACTATCAATGCCAGCCATCGCCATCGAGGCACCCGCCAGCGGCGACGTGGCGCTCGCCCGCGTGCTCGCGCTGGTGCGCTCCTTTGCCCAGGAGATTTCTGTGCACCCGGCCCGGCCTGAACAGGACGCGTCGCTCACGCGCCTGGATGCCGACATCGCAGACTGGGCGCGCTTCGCCGCCGCGCTCGGTTCGGCCAAGCGCTCCGGCGTTGATTCGATCCGCACCGAGGGATCGCGGGTGACGATGAAAGTCGGCGCGCGAAGCTTCGAGATCGAGACCCGCGCCCGCCCGGAGGCCGCAGGGGCGCCGGTCCTACAGCGCAATCGGTGGCGGCAATAGTCATCGGTTCTAGCCCATCTGTCAGCAATGCCTGAACTTGATCGCCTCGCGTCGCTCACCCTTGTGGACTTCATGCCAGCGGTTGGCACCGAATTCACGCTGCATCGCCCGGATGGCGCCACCGAGCCGCTGAGGCTGGCCGAGGCGCATCCCGTGGGCGCCGGGTCAGATGCGAAGCGGGCCCCATTTGCGCTGCTCTTCCGCACCGCTGCTCGAGGATGGGTGCCGCAGGCCATATACGCCCTGGAGCACCCGGCGCTAGGTCGGCTGGAGATCTTCCTCGTGCCCCTCGGTGCGGACGCGCAAGGAATGCGCTACGAGGCGGTCTTCACGTGAGGCGGCGTGGCCGCGCAAGGTAGAAGCATCCACCTCCGCAGGGAAACTTTGGAACCGCGCGGTGGGGGTTCATACCTGCCAGGTGGAACGCTGCCCTTCGAGGGCGAGCCGTCGCGCCTTCACCGTGCGCGCGGCTGCCTTGGAATTGAACCCTTCCGCCTCCGCGCCCTGCGCATCCACTCCAGAAGTCGAAGCGCAGACTTTCAAGGTCCAACGGGGCATTTTTTCTGTGCGCGCCCGGACTTTGGACGTGGAATCGCGGACTTTCAGAGTCTGCGCGCGCACTTCCATAGTGGAATCATGGACTTTCAAGGTTTGGGCGCAGAGTTTTAAAGCGTAGCCGCAGACTTTTTTTGTTCGGCCGCAGACTTTCAAAGTGCAACGGCGCACTTTTTTTGTTTGCGCGCAGACTTTCAAAGTCTGAGCGCAGACTTTTGAAGTGCGGTCGCAAACTTTTTTTGCTTGGGCGCGAGCTTTCAAAGTGCGAGCGCAGACTTTGGAAGTGGAACCGCAAGCTTCCAAAGTCCGACGTTTCGCTTTGAAAGTGGATCGTTTCGTCCCGGGATGCCTGCTCTGGCGAGACCCAATCAGCCGCACGCGACCCAGGCTGGACTGCCGCCCCGGTTCACCCGCCTCCGGCACCTCCGATTTTCGCCTTTTTGCTCACCGCAAACACGCGTTCGCACCTTGCCATCGAACCTTCTCTCCGCGACACTCCGATCCATCGTTTTTCCCCACGCATCCGCCTCGACCACCGCCAGATCTTGGATAATCCTC
>CALMOL010000492.1 GCA_937871685.1 uncultured Verrucomicrobiota bacterium | reverse complement strand
ACCCGCGCCCTCTTGCTCTCGATCAACTTCCTTGAAAAAGGGTGTAAGGATGAGTTTGGGCATGCGAGTGGTGAGGCGGGTCACCTGAGTGATGAATTTCATCACTCGGAGGGCGAAATCCATGATGCGAGTGATGCTCCCGGGCACTCGCGTGACGAAAATCAGCACGGGAGTGATCAAATTCATCACTCGCAGGATGGATTCGATCACTCGCGTGATGGAAGCCATCACCCATCAGATCGAATTCGCTCCTCGGGAGGCCGTGAAACGAGGAAGACCGCCGGCCGGGTGCCGGTGGCGCGGCTTGCGGCTCCTCGCGACGGCCGCGCCGGGGGATCTCAATGCTTCGCCGCGTGTTCCCGCATTTGGACGGGGGAGGCGGGGAGCTTGTCGAAAATGACGACTTTCTTCTCGCCGTCGCCGTAGCGGCCGAAGGAGAGGACGCCCGTGGGGCACTGCTGCACGCAGGCGGAGCAGCGGACGCATTCGGGGTCTTCCATGGGCAGGCCCTTGTTGGCGAAGCTCATGATGTCGATGCCCTGGTGGCAGACGCTCGTGCAGACGTTGCACGAGATGCACTTCTTCTTGTCGGCGAAGATGCGGAAGCGCGAGAAGCGGGCGTAGATGTGCATCAGCGCCGCCAGCGGGCAGGCAAAGCGGCACCACACGCGGCCGGAGAACCAGAAATACAGGCCCACGCCGAGAATGCCGGCCCACAGCAGGTCCACGAACCACACGTAATTGAAGACCGGCAGGTCGTGGAACAGGTAGCCGAAGGCGCGCGCCGGCCACGAGTCCTTGCCGAGCCACCAGCCCAGCGCGCGAAAGGCCGCCAGCACGAAGGCGAAGGCGAGAAACGCCTGGCCGACGAAGTTCACGCGGTTCCACGCGGGGCCGTGCGGCATTTTGGAGCGGAAGTTGTCGCCCAGCGTCTCGGCGAGCGCGCCGCACGAGCAGATCCAGCCGCAGTAGGCGCCCTTGCCCCAGCGCCAGACGATGAGCGGGACGAGGACAAAGGTCTGCACCACCGAGATGCCCAGCCACAGCCACATCGGCTGGTCGGTGAACACGTTCCAAAAAAACAGCGGCCACGCGAGCACGAGGCCGAAGGCACGCCAGTATTCGCGGCCGTGCTCGGTGTAGTCCACGGGCGGGAAAAGGTTGTCCGCGAGCCATTTCATCGGGCCGGCGTCGAACCAGCCGTTGTGCCCGGCCCACGGCAGCAGGACGTAGGGCAGCAGGAAGAGCGGCAGGATCTGGATCGCCGCGAGACAGAGGGTCTGCCACTTCACGTAGGGCGTGCGGCGGCGCTGCCACCGCTTCCAGCCGAAGAGGGCCACGCACACGCAGTAGGCGAAGGAGTAGTAGAAGCCCGGCTCGCCGAGCGAGGTCTTCAGCACACCGAGCAGGTTGGTCTTCCGGTCGAAGGCCGCGCCAAGCCCTTTCCACCACTCAGGCACGTTGTAGGGGAACCAGCCGTTATTGGCCCACAGGTCGCCGAGTTCCGCGACCTGCTTCACGCCGGGCACGTCGGCGATGATCACGCCCTGCTTTTTCCAGTGGTAGATGAAGACCGAGAACGCGAAGAACAGGAGGAACGAGATCCACGTCCACGCGCGCCACTCGCCGGAGATGGGGATGCCGGAGCGGCGGAAGAAATCGAGCGGCGCCTCGCGGCCGATCATGGCGAAGACGGCGTCGTTCGGGAGCTTCTCCTCGGTGCCGTCGGCCTTTTTCAGCGCGACGTCGCCGGCCGCGATGGCGGTCACATTCGAGCCGAGTTCGACGCGCAGCGAGCCGTGCGGCGTGGACTCACGCATGGCATGGGAGGCGGCGGCGTTGACGCGCTCGCTCTTCGGTTTCTCGACGGCGACCTTCGCGGCAGGATCGCGCTCAAGCGCCTGGACCTTCTCGACGTTCTCCGGCTTGGCGCGGCCAAATTCCTTGCCGCGGTAGGAGAGCGTGACGTTCGCGCCGCACACGGCGCAGGCGATCGCGGTCTCGAGCGCGGAGTCGCCGCCGCCCACGACGAGCACGTTCTTGCCGGTGAAGTCCTTCGGGTCGTAGAGGCGGTTGGAAACCTTGTCGAGTTCCTCGCCGGGCACGTCGAGCTTCCGGTAGTTGCCGGAGCGGCCAATGGCGACGACCACGCGGCGCGCCTTGGTCACGCGCTTGTCCTCGTGGGCGAGCTGGAGCCAGTCGCCCTTCCGCTCGATGCGGTCGATGCGCTCCTTGGTGACCTCGATGCCGTTGCTCCTCTGCTGCTCCTGGAGCTCGGCGAGGAGCGATTCCTTCACGTCGCCGGTCAGCTTCACGTCGCCGGCTGGCTTCATGTCCGTCGGGTAGGTGTAGATCGGCTTGCCCTTGGGGAAATTGACGATGGTGGAGAAGGGCTCGGCGGCCTCGAAGACCTTGAAGTTCAGCCCGGCCTTCTTCGCCTCCAGCGCGGCGGAGAGGCCGGACACGCCGGCGCCAATGATGGCGAGATCAAGATCGTCGCTCCCCTTGCCACCGCGCTGCCCGGCGAAGTCCGGCTCCGCGAGGATGGCCAGG
>CALMOL010000491.1 GCA_937871685.1 uncultured Verrucomicrobiota bacterium | reverse complement strand
CGTCACCGCCGAGAACGTCGCCCGCCTCAAGCCGGGCATGCCCGAGTCTGAGATCCCGACCATCCTCGGCAACCGCAACTTCTCCAAGAGCTGGGGCGCGAAGACCGCGATCTACACCTACCAGTCCGAGCGCCTGTGGGTGAAGGTCGATTGCCGCGAGGGAAAAATCACCCGGGTGCTCACGCGCGACTCGGCCCGCAAGGCGGAGTTGCCGCCGCGCAACCAAATGCCCCTGCTCGACCTGACCCTCGCCGACGGGTCCATCGGCCGCGCCATGAACGCGGCGGCCCAGCAGGGCGGCGTGCCGGCCATCGCCGAATGGATGAAGCGCGAGCTGGTTCCCGGCCGGCCCGTCCGGGTTTCCGATGGCCGCGAGACGGTGCTCGTGGACCGGGCTCTCTTTGAACTGGATGCAGATGGCGCCTCCGACTACTCCAAGCCCGTGCTCGCGCCGCTCACGGACGAGCATGAGTGGTTCACCGTGTCCACGGCCGCCCTGACGGAAACGCGCTCCGATTCCAAGCCGCCGGTCTCCGCCCTCTTCCTCGTGGCGCAGCCGGAGCGAAAGAAATAGCCGGCGGCCAGCGGAAGCCCCGTGGCCAGCTTTCCCGGCGGGGCTCCCGTGCGAGAGTGCGCGGTGCCACCCTTTCATCTCCTTGCGCTGGAGACTTCCTGCGACGAAACGGCGTGCGCGATCCTGCGCTGGTCGCCGGAGGAGGGAGTGCGCCTGCTCGCCGGCGAGATTGCTTCCCAGGTCGAGCTGCACCAGGCCACCGGCGGCGTGGTGCCAGAAGTCGCCTCGCGACAGCATCTGCGCGACCTCGCGCCCCTCGTCGAGCAGACCGTCGCGCGGGCCGGCGTGCCCCTGGAAAAGATGGGTGCCTTCGCCGCCACGCTCGGCCCCGGCTTGGCCGGCGCGCTGATGATCGGCGCCGCTGCCGCCAAGGGCCTCGCGCTCGGGTTCGGGCGTCCCTTTCTCGGGGTGAATCACCTCGAAGGCCATCTGCTTTCCCCCTTCTTCGACGCAGGGAATGGCTCTCACGGAGTCGCCGCCGGCCATCGGCAGCCGGGCGCCGCGACACCGCCAGGGGGCGTGGGGCAGTCGGCCATCGGCAATTCCATCGGCCTCGTCGTTTCCGGAGGCCACACGCTGCTCGTGGAGATCCGTGGCTTCGGCGACTACCGTCGGCTTGGTGGCACGCTCGACGACGCGGCCGGCGAGGCCTTCGACAAGGTCGCCAAGCTCCTCGGGCTGCCGTATCCGGGCGGCCCGGCCATCGACCGGCTCGCAAAGGAGGGCGACCCGAAGGCCTTCGACTTGCCGCGCTCCATGCTGGGCTCAGGCGACTTCGCCTTCTCATTCTCCGGCCTCAAGACGGCTGTGCGCTACCTGCTGCCGAAGGTCGATCTCACCCGCGGGCAGACCGTGCGCGACCTGTGCGCGAGCTTCCAGCGCGCCGTGGTGAGCGTGCTCGTGGGCAAGACGCTTGCCGCCTGCGAGGTCACCGGCGTGAAAACGATCGCCGTGAGTGGCGGCGTGAGTCTGAACTCCGAGCTGCGCGCCACCTTCGCCGCCGCCGCGGCCGAGCGCGGCTTGGAACTGCGCCTCGCCGCGCCGGCACTCTGCACCGACAACGCCGCCATGATCGGCTTCACGGCCCTGCACCAATTCCTCGCGGGCCGCTTCACGCCGGTCACCGAGGACATTCACCCGAACTTTCCGCTGGCCTGGGCCGCCTGAGGGGCAGGCCACCGTCATCCAGCTTCGGGCGGGCTCCTCGTCCACGATTGGACACACAATCGGTTGAGTCAGCAGCCTCCACCAGAGGCGGCGTCGGGCGCTTTGACGGCCTTGGCAACGGCACGCAGCGGGGTTTGCAGGATGGCGCGGTTCGCGGGGTCGGGGCGGCTCTATCCACGCCGCGGACGTGCCACCCCTAACTGTTTCGGCGGGCGGCGGCTCCCTGCCAGGCAAAAACGGAGGAGCGCGCGGATCCTGCGGAGGACCAAATTGATCCTCCGGAAGACCAGCGCGATCCTCCGGAGGACGAATTTCGTCCTCCGGAGGATATCTGGGGTTCTCTGGAGGATGTCCGGGGTCTTCCGGAAGACGCAGCCGGTCTTCGGGAGGACCGCGCTGGTCTTCCGGAGGACGGCAAGGGTCCTCTGGAGAACCAACTTGGTCTTCCAGAGGATGCCCCAGGTCTTCCCGAGGACGGCCGCAGTCCTTCGAAGGACGCCGCTGGCAGCTCGACATCGCGCTACGCCACGGCGTTGGGTGGACTTGAGCAGGCAAGCGTCCCCATCGCTCCACGGCTGGAAGCTGAGCCGCTAGCGTCTCGCGGGCGGGCGGGAGCTTACTTCACCCTCACGTCCGCACCGGGGGATTCGCCGAAGGAGCGAGGGTCATACATGGGGGACGCCCAGGCGCCGGGCCAGCGGAAGGAGCCGCCGGTGGTCACGCGGGCGAGCGCGGAGTAGCTCGTCGCGCCGGAGGCGAGGCGGTCGAAATACAGGCGCGTGCGCTGGTCGCGCCGCTCGACAAAGGAGAGGGCGGCCCACTTCGCGTCGGTCGGCTCCTCGATCTGGTAGTATTCGGCCACCATCTTGAGGTCGGGATTCACCATTTCCACGCCGGCGGGAAGCTCGTCCTCCAAGGTCACGAAGTTGCGGACCTTCGGGGTGAACATCCGCCACGAGACGAGGAGGCGGTCGCCGGCCTGGAAGGGCTTGCCGGGGGAGCCGTCGCGCGCGGGATCGCTCAGATTGCGCACCACGCGCTCGAGGCGAATGCCGCCGTCGCGGCGCACGTCGCCGCCGGGCGGCGGGGTGTAGGTGGCGCGCAGGACGTAGGTCGTCGCCACGCCGGGCGGGACGAGCGCTTCAGCTGCGGCCGACTCGGCCAGCGGGCGCGCGGGCAGGAGCGCGGCGGTGCCATCGGCGGAGATGCGCGCGCCGCCGCCGCGGGCCGCGCGGAGCTTGGCGGGAGCGGCCGCGCCGGCGACCACGGTGCGGAAGGAGAGCAGCGCCCAGAGGTTTTCCTGCGTGGAATAGGCGCCCAAGTCGTCCATGCGCGCCAGCAACTTTCCGTTGGCGGCATTGCGGCGCTCGGGGGTCCACCACGCGGGCGCGCAGGTGTTCAGCGCGCAGAGCACCATGGCGCTCGTGCGCGGGGTGGAGGAGAAGGTGAGGGGGTCGAAGGCGCGCTCCTTTTCCGGCGCGGCGGCGATCTCGCGCAGGAGCTGGTCCTTTTCCTTCGCCATGAGCTTGCGGGCGTGGAGCGCGAGCGCGAGCAGGGCGCGGCCGTCGTCGCCGATCTCGGCGCGGCGGCGGTTCAACTCCTCGAAGGTGCCGGGATCGACCTTGCCGGCATCCACGCCCGCCGTGAGCGCATACACGGCGAAGGCGCGCACGACGGCCGGCTCCTTGGCATCCTCGGCGATCTTGCGCGTGGCCTCGCCCAGCTTGGCGAGGCGCTCGGGCACGGGAATGTTCGCGCGCGCGGAAGCGCCGCACACCCACGCGGCCAGCGCGGTGACGAAGGAGTTGGTGTTGTCCGGTCCGGCGGACGCGTCCTCGTCGTCGCCGCCGGCGCCGTTGGGCCAGTAGGGCAGGCGGCCGTTGGAGCGCATGTAGCGGTCGTAGAGCGCGAAGGTTTCGAGGAGGGCGTCGCGCGAGCGGTCGGTGTCCACCACGCCGGGCGGCAGGGAGCGGGCGAGGTCGGTGAAGAGGGCATGGGCCAGGGCGCGCGTGCCGCGCTGCTCGAAGCAACCGTGCGGGTAATCGAGCATCGCCGGCAGGGCGAGCAGGCGCGAAAGATGCGGCGAGGTGGAGACGATCGTCTCGTAGGTGCCGGACGCGCCGGGCGCGCGCCACGCGGCGGGCATTTGCGCGGGGCCGACGCTGCCGCTGGCGAGCTTGCCGGCCACGTCTTCGCGGCGCGGGCGCAGCGGGGATTCCATCGGCAGCGTGACCTCGACGTCATCGGTCTGCGCGCCATCGGCATCGGACGTGGCGGCGAAGCGGACGACGGCCTTCTCGCCGCTCGCGGCGGCACGAGCGCGGAAGACGAAAACCGTTGGGTCGCCGGCACGGACTTCCTGCCGCAGCGTGGCGGGGCCATCGATCTTCAGGCCGTCGTCGGTGGCAAGGCGCACGGTCACGGGGCCGGGCTTGGCGGCGCTGCGGCCGAGGCGGACGACGGCGCGCAGTTCCACCTCGTCGCCGCGGCGCACGAAGCGCGGCAGGGCGGGCTCGGCGATGAGCGGGCGGGAGATCTCCACCGTCTCGGTGCCCACGCCGAACTGGTGCTGGCGAGTTTGCGCCACCGCGACGAAGCGATAGCGCGTGAGCGAGTCCGGCGCGGGGAAGTCGAAGGCGGCGCGGCCCTGCGCGTCGGTGCGCACGCCGGTCTTCCAATAGGCGAGGGCCTTGAAGTCCTTGCGGATGGGGCGCTCGTTGTCGCGCCCGCCGCCGCCGATGATGAAGCCCTTTTGGAACTGGCTCCTCTCGTTCCACTCGGACACGTAGCCGTCGAGACCCTGGAGGGTGCGGACGCGCGCGGTGCGCGGCGGACGCATGGTGCCACCGAGGTCGAGCGGCTTCCATTGGCCGAGCGCGAGGATGGCATCATCCACGGCGTAGAGCGTGAGGTCGGCGTCGCCCACGGCCTTGCCCTCGGAGCGCACCTCGACCACGCCGCGCACGGTCTCGCCGGGCATGGCTTCCCTGGCGTCGAACTTCGGGCGCACTTCCAATGTCCACGCGGGCTGGCGCACGGGGAGTTCGGTGGCGCCAAACCTTTCTTGCGGCACGCCGGTGGCGCCGCCGGGCGAGAGGAGATACACGGCGACGCGCGCGTTCGGGGCGAAGGACTCGTCGATGGGAATTTCCAGCGAGGAGGTGTTGCCGGCCACGGGCATGGTCCACGCGCTCAGGACCTTGCCCTCGCTCTCGACGGAAACCCACGCCGTGCCGGTGACCGGCGAGCGCACGGCGAGCGAGGCCTTGGCGCCCACGGCGGGCGCGTCCTTGGGGGCGGACACGCGCAGCACATCGAGCGAGGAGTCGTTGCGCACGGGCACCTCGTCCTCGCCGAGGCCGGTGACGATGACCTCGGAGGACACCGCGCGCATTCCCGCGGCGCGCACCACGGCGACGTAGCGGCCGGGCTGGGCGGCAGGCAGGTCGAGCGTCGCGTTAACCCTGGCCTTGAACCGGCCGGCGGGATTGAACTGCGGCGCGTTGCGGTAGGCGAAGGTGAAGGGCGCAAGCTTCTCTTTGACCGTCTTCGTCGTGATGCGGAACCACTCCACGTCGGCCTCGGCGGGCAGGTCGCGCGTCGCGGCGGTATCGAGCATCTTCTGATCGCGGTCGAACCACGCGAGGTCCAGAGGAGCGACCGGCTCCTTGCCGGCAGCGCGACGCAGCGGCTCGGCGAGATTGGCGCCGAGCAACGCGGGCTGGCGCAGCACGACGGATCGCACGTCATCGTTCGGCGAGACGGCCTGACCCTCGGCGGACGTGACGGTGATCTCCCAATCCACCGCGTAGCGCGGGCCTTGGAAAGGCGCGGGCAGCGCCGCGGTAATCTCCACGGAGCCGTCCGCGCCGAGCGTGGCCTCGCCCTTTGTCTCGGCGTCTTCCTCGGCGGGGCCGGCGTTTTCGGACTGGCGGTCGAGCAGGCGGAAATACCTCGAGGTTTCCGTGGCGGGATCGGTGACCTCGCCGCCCATGTCTTCCGGCGCGCGCCACTTGGCCTTCCAACGAACCTTGGCGCCGGCGTTTGGCTGGCCGGAGAAGTAGCGCGAGGCGACGCGCACGCGGGCATCCTTTTCCTCGCCGGACTTGGCCGGCGGCAGCGCCTGGGCCTCGACCTCGAAGAGCGGCACCTTGAACTCGGCCACGCGAAAGAGCGGCGACTGCTCGGACTTCACGCCGCCCACGGTGACTTCCAGCGAATGCTCGCCGAGCTTGGCGGTGGCCGGGATCTCCCACTCCCCTTCCCAGCCGCCCTCGGCTCCGACCACGGCGTTGCCCTCGGCGACGGGTGAGCCGCTGCTGGTCACGCGCCAAAGCACGGGCTTGCCGGCGGGAATGTCGTAGATGCGGCCGATGGAGTCGGCATGGCGCGTGAAGCCCTTGATCTTCACGGTCTGGCCGGGGCGGTAGAGATTGCGGTCGGTGAGCGTGGCGATGCGGAGCTGCGTGAAGGCCGGGACCTCGCGCTCGCCCGACACGCTGTCGGCGAAGGGCGGCGCGTCCCACGGCTGCACGGCCGGGGCGCTGCCCTCGGCGGCGGTGGCGAGGAGGTAGAAGCTCGCGCCCTTGGGGCGCGTCTTGTCGTCGAAGGTCAACGTGGCCATGCCCTCGGCGTTGGTGGTTTCCTCGAGCAGGCGGTGGTTGGCGGCGTTGACGAGGCGCACGCGCGCGCCGGCCACGGGACGGCCGTCCTCCATGCGCGCGGCGCGGACGACGTTGCCGTAGGGCGTGCGCTTTTGCGTGAGCACGATGTCGGAGAAGGACACGAGGCAGCGGTTGCCCACGCGGCGGCCGGAACCATCGGCGGCGGGGCCGACGGCTTCCAAGACGTAGAGGCCGTTCAGCGGCGGCGAGCCGGCCGGCGGAGCCCACGCGATGCGGCGCAGCGTTTCCTCGCCCTCGGCGGAGGTGAGCGCGGGAACCTCGCCGTTCGCCACGGCTTGCAGCGCGAACGCCTCGACGAAGGGCTCGGTCTCGCGGCCGAGCGGGCGGCCGGTGCGCGGGTCCTTCGCCGGCTCCTTGGTGACGGGATCGACGCGCGGAACGTCGAAGTTGCGGAGTTGATCCTGGATCTCGGCGAACTTCTCGAAGGGCACCGGCGCAAGGTGCCAAGTGATGGGGCCGGTGCTCGTCTGCACGAGCGCGAACGTCAGGCCGGCTCCGGCGCGCTGGCGCAGCACCGCGCCGGTGGGGAAGAAGACGGCGGCGTCTTTCGGCCTGAAGCTGGCAGCCCACGAGGAAGGCGCGGCGAGGCCGAAGCCGCGCACGCCCTTGAGTTCCTGGGAGATGCGGACGCGGTAGCGCTGCTTGAGGTCGAAGTCGCCCTCAAGGATGAGGTCGTCCCGGTCGGCGCGGACCTTGAGGTTGGGCACCGTGGGCTCCAGCGTCACCGCCTTGGCGGCGGCGTCGGGCTCGATCTCGTCCGAAAACTTGGCGACGATGCGCGGCTTCTCGCGCGGCAGGTTGAAGCCGCCGAGCCATTGCACGGTCATCGGCTGGGTGGAGCCGACGGGGATGCGCGTGAGGAAGGAGAGGGACGAGCCGTCGGTCTTGGCGCGCACGCCGTCGAGGATGAGATCCCAATTGCGGCCGACGGCGAGCGCGTCGCGCGGGGCGACGCGCAAGGTCATCGCGCCGGTCTTGAGGGCATCGGCGGGCTTGAGCGCCACGTTCACCTCGGCGCCCACGCGCGCGAAGCTCTCGCGGTCTTGGAAGTAGATGCGCTCGGCGGCGTCGGAAAGGTCCACGCCCCACGTGAATTCCACCTCGACGAGCGGACGCGGGCTGAGGCGGGTGCGCTCGCCCCACTCGCTCTTGGCGGTGAAGGCCTTGGTGGTGAATTCGGCGTCGAGCTTCTGCACCACGGGCTTGCCGGCGAGGTCGCGCAGGCCGGGGCTGATGACGACGCGGTATTTCCTGGCGGGCGCGAGGCCGGCCTTCACGACGAAGCGGCCGTCGGTGGCGCTCTTCCACGTCCACTCGCCCTGCACGGCCGGCAGGAAGGTGACGGGCGCGGGCTGGCCGCCGGCGTCGATCTTGTCGGCGGTGACCATCGGCGCCGGGAACGTGACGGTGACGGTGTCGTCCACGTTGATCTCGCCGGAGGAAGGATCGAGCGAGACGGTTTCGGGGGCGTCGCCCTCCTGCGCGCGCAGCGGGGCGGCGAGGAGGAGCAGCGAGAGCGCGAGGAGGAGGCGCATGGGTAGAAGGGCGGAAAGTTTCAAGCTTCAGGCTTCAAGGAAGGCGGAAGAAGGGCCGAAAAGGGGAAAGGTGATGGCGCGGCGTGGCTCGTCGTTTCGGGGCTTAAAGCTTCTTCCTTTCGGTCTTCCTTGGAGCTTGATGCTTGGAGCTCAAATCTTTTCAGCGCCGCGGCGCCGCGCGCTCTAGCGCCTGGCGATCACGGTCGGCCTCGGCGTCACGGCCGAGCGTGCGGAGGGCGGCCTCGCGGGCGCGGAGCGAGTCGGCGTCGCGCTCGTCGAGCGCGATGGCGCGGGTGGAGGACTCGACGGCGGCGGCATATTCCGCGCGCTTGCGCTGGAGGGCGGCGAGGAAGACCCAGATGTCGGCGCTCTTCGGGTTCAACTCCGCGGCGCGGCGGGCGAGGACAAGGGCATCGCCGCGGCGGCCGAGCTGCGAGGCGCTCTGCGCGGCGATCAGCGTGGCGACGGGTTGATTGGGCTGATCCTTGAGCGCGCGGGCGGCTTCCTCGGCGGCGAGGTGCGGTTGGCCGGCCGCGAGGAGATTGGCTGCGCGGCGCGCGCGCGCGGTGGCGTCGGAGGGATTGGCCCGCAGCGCCATGTCGGTGGCGTGGAGGGCCGGGCCAAGGGCCGCGAGGAAGCGTGGCGGCTCGGGCAGGACGGCGACGCGCAAGGCCTCGGCTTCCTTCGCGCGGTCGAGCTGGCGCAAGGCATGGGCCTTGAGCAGGCGCGGCGCGTTGGCATCGTGATCCGCGGCGAGGAGAGCATCGGCATCCGTGAGGACGAGGCGCCAGCCGCCGAAGGCCGCCGCGGCCAGCGCGCGGTCCCAGCGCGCGGCGAGGTCGGACGGATTCGCGCGCGCCTTTGCCTCGACGGCCTTCCACGCGACCAAGCTTTTGGCGAGGACTTCCAGGGCGGGCAGATTTTTCTTCACCTCCTCGGTGCTGGCGGACGCGCGCGAGGCGGCCTGGATCTCGGCGACCGCGCCCTCGGCATCGCCGGACTCGCGCAGGGCGAGGGCGAGGGCGGCGCGGGCAGCAGCGATGTCCGCGGGCGAGCGCGCGGACATCGC
>CALMOL010000490.1 GCA_937871685.1 uncultured Verrucomicrobiota bacterium | reverse complement strand
TCGGCGGCGCCGTCACCGCCACGATCCTCAATTCCGTGGGCGCCGGCCTGGAGGGCGCGAGCGCCGGCGTCGAGGCCGCCAAGGAGATCGAGTCGCTCAAGACCGATCTGGCCATCGAGGCGCTCGGCATCCAGCTCGACCTCATCGAGCGCCTCAAGTCCATCGAGCAGCTCATGCGCGACGAGAGCGACTACCGCGTGGAGATCTTCCAGAAGAGGCTCGACCTCGACGCTTCCGTGGGCGAGTTCCGCCGCGTGCTGGCCGAGGGCGAGCGCCTGCTGGAGGAACGCGTGATCCAGCGGCAAAAGGTCGCCGGCCCCATCCAGGCGCTGCGCTACCAGGACATCGCCTTCCGCAACTTCCGCAACGACGCGCTCCAAAAGTATCGCGCCTCCTTCGATCTCGCCGCGCAATACGTTTATCTCGCCGCCCGCACCTACGACTACGAGACGAACCTGCTCGGCGGCGACTCCGCCTCCGCCGGCCAAACGTTCCTCACCGACATCGTGCGCCAGCGCTCGCTGGGCCAGTTCATCGGCGGCACGCCCATCAACGGCGTGGGCGGCCTGAGCGACCCGATGGCGCGCATGAGCCAGAACTTCGCCGTGCTCAAGGGCCAGTTCGGCTTCAACAACCCGCAGGTCGAGACCGGCCGTTTCTCGCTGCGCACGGAGCTGTTCCGCATCCTTGCCGCCGGTAATGCCGACGGCGACGACGCGTGGCGCGGCACGCTGCAGAAGATGCGCGTGGCCGACCTGTGGTCCGTGCCGGAATTCCGCCGCTTTTGCCGGCCCTTCGCCCCGGAGGCATCCGGCGCGCAGCCCGGCCTCGTGATCCCCTTCAACACGGAGGTCACCTTCGGCCTGAACTTCTTCGGCTGGCCCCTGGCCGGCGGCGACTCGTCCTACGACTCGTCGAACTTCGCCACGAAGATCCGCTCGGTCGGCGTGTGGTTCGAGAACTACAACGGCCACGGCCTCTCGGCCACGCCGCGCGTGTATCTCGTGCCGGCCGGCCAGGACGTGATGCGCTCGCCCACCGGCAACTCGCTGGCCACGCGCGAGTTCACCGTGGTGGACCAGGCGCTGCCCGTGCCCTTCCCCATCGGCCAGGCCGACCTCACAGACCCGAACTACATCCCGGACATCTCCTCGCTCGACGGCGACATGGCGACCCTGCGCCGCTTCAACCGGTTCCGCGCCTACCACGACGGCGGCTTCACGGTGAGCGAGATGACCACCGACTCGCGCCTCATCGGCCGCTCGGTGTGGAACACGCGCTGGCTGCTCATCATCCCGGGCGGGACCTTCCTGAACGATCCGAACTCCGGCTTGGACACGTTCATCCGCGGGGCGCTCGTCCCCGGCTCCTCCACCGAGCGCGACGGCAACGGCGTGCGCGACATCAAGCTCTTCTTCCAAACCTATGCGTATCCCGGTCTCTGACCTCCGCGCGCCGATCCTCGCGTTTTTCCTCGCGCTGCTCCCCGCCGCGCGCGCCGTGCCGCCGAGTGGCTTCTCGGAGCCGTTTCTGACCTTCTACGGCAAGGTCACGGACACTCGCGTCGGGGCCGGCGCACAGGTCTATCTCGGCACGCTCGCCTGGACCTTCCAGCCTCCCGGCACGGCCGCGCCGTTCACGGTCAACGTCGCGCTCCAGCCGGTGCCCGGCCCGGCCGGCGCGCAGTCGTTCTCCTATCGGCTGGAAGTGCCCGCTGAAAAGGTGCCGGCGGGCTTCCTCCTTTCGGACCAGACCGTCAGCGTCACGCCGGGCGACGCGAGCTTCGCGATGTCGGTGCAGGTCAACGGGCTGCCGGCCACGCTGCGCACGCCGGCGAACGGCCCGCGCAACTCCACGCTCACCTACCGCGAGATCCAGCGCGGTCGTTTCGAGCAGATTGACCTCCTCTTCGCCTCGCCCGACACCGGCGGCCAGGACACCGACGGCGACGGCATCCCCGACGCCTGGGAAATCGCCCACGGCCTCAACCCGAACGACCCCTCCGACGCCGACCAGGACCTCGACGGCGACGGCGTGTCGAACCTCGGGGAATATCTCGCCGGCACCGATCCGAATTGCTACGAGTGGGCGAAGTGGGTCGCCGCCAACTACCTCGAGGGCGCCGACGCCAGCCCGCAGGCCGCCCCGGCGCGCGATGGCATCATCAATCTCATGGCCTACGCCCTGGGCCTCGACCCGCGCGTGTCGAAGTCGCGCCTGCTCAACCAAGCCGTCCGGCAGACGATCGAGACCGTCGGCACCTCGAAATACCTCGTGCTCACGGTGACCCGCCCCGGCGGCCGCACCTGCGTGGTGGACTACGCGGTGGAAACCTCCGGCGACCTTCTGACGTGGGGCTCCGTCGAGTCGCAAGACATCGTCGTGATGAACTCCACGCCGTTGCAATTGAAGGTCCGCGACGCCCGCGCGCTCGACGCGAGCATCAAGCACCGGTTCATCCGCCTCCGCGTCACGCCGCGGCCCTGAACCAGCAAGGGATTTCACGGCTGCGGTGCGCCCGTGCGAACGACCCGGCGAGGCCATCTGCCTGACCCACCTGGGGTCAAGCGCCTGCCCGAATGACCCATGCGCCTGACCTTGGATGCCAAGCGCATGACCCCGGCGTGGCAAGCGCATGGCATGATCAGCCATGCGCTTGGCACTTGGCGCCATGCGCCTGACCCTCTGGGGTCATGCGCATGACGGCTGGTGCCTTGCGCAGGCCCTCCAAGGTCATGCGCCTGACCCAAACCAGCATGCGCATGGCTTGGAAGGGTCAGGCGCATGGCATTGCGCGGCATGCGCCTGATCTCGGGGAGCAGGCTCATGACCGCCTCCTGCCTTGCGCATGACCGTGGAGGGTCATGCGCATGGGCACCCTGGGTCAGGCGAAGGACCTGCCTGGGTCATGCGCCTGACCATTCTTGCCCTGCGATGGGCAGAAAATGGCTGCGCCCGCCCTGACGAAAGCTTGGCATCACGCGGCTTCGGCCGGCGCGAGCCACTCAAGGAGTGTGCGCACGCCGTAGCCGGTGGCGCCGCGGGCCATGCCGGGGCGGTCCTTGTCGATGGCGGCGGGGCCGGCGATGTCGAGGTGGACCCACGGCCGGCCGCCGGCGAAGACCTTGAGGAAGGCCGCCGCCGTGCTCGCGCCGCCGGGGCGGCCGCCGGTGTTCTTTACCTGGCCCACGTCGCCGCGGATGCGCTTGTCGTGGTAGGGGAAGATCGGCAGGCGCCACGTCATCTCACCCGCGCGCTTCGCGGCGGCGTCGATCTCGGCGGCGAGGTCGTCGTGCGTCGAAAACAGGCCGGCCGCGTCGTCGCCGAGGGCGATGATGCAGGCACCGGTCAGCGTGGCGAGATCGACGATCTGAGCGGCCTTCTCGTCCTCCACGGCATAGACGAGCGCGTCGGCGAGAATGACTCGTCCCTCGGCGTCCGTGTTGAGCACCTCGATGGTCTTGCCGCCGTAAGCCGTGACGATGTCACCGGGGCGATAGGCGACGGGGCCGATCATGTTCTCGGCGGCGGGGATGATCGCCGTCACGTTGCGGCGCACGCCGAGCTTGGCGATGCCGGCGATGGCGCCGAGCACGGCGCAGCCGCCGCACTTGTCGAACACCATGTCCACCATGCCCTCGGCGGTCTTGATGGAGAGGCCGCCGGCGTCGAAGGTGACGGCCTTGCCGACAATGCACACGGGCGCCTCGCCCTTTTTGCCGCCGCGGTGGCGCAGAACGATCAGGCGCGGCGCGCTGGCGCTGGCCCCGCCCACGGCGAGCAGGCCGCCGAACTTGCCCTTGCGCAGGTCCTTCTCGTCGAGGATCTCGCATTCCAGGCCGTGCTTGTGGGCCACGCGGCGCGCGTGGTCGGCGAGGGTGGGGGGGTTGATGACGTTGGGCGGCTGGTTGGCGGTGTCGCGCGCGAGGTTCACCGCGTCGGCGATGGCCCGGCCGCGCTCGGCGGCGGCCTTTGCGGTCTTGCGGCGTTCCTCCGAGACCACGAGCGTCAGGACGCGGAGCGGGTTGGTGTGCCGGTGCACCGGCAGGAATTCCTCGAAGCGGTAGTTGCCGACGGGGACCCCTGCCAAGGCGGGAAGATCCCGTCGCCAGCCGCCGAGCTGTTTTGCGGCAACAGCGGCACGACGATCCGCTTCCTCACCGCGCTCGCCAGCCTCGGCAAAGGCGAGTTCACGCTCGACGGCATCGCCCGCATGCGGCAGCGGCAGCAGCGAGCCGCGGCCGAGCGAGAATTCCGCCGCGCCCACCGTCACCGGCAGATTCGCCCGCTCCTCCTTGGGGAAGTAGCGGACGAGAACGGCGGCGGATTTTGGGGGATCGGAGGCAAAAAGAAGCTTCATGGGAAAGGCCGGGATCTTTGCCGGTGCTACCGCTTCGGGCAAGAAAGCCCTTTTGGTCCCGTTTGTGGGCCATGGTGGACCAAATATTTCTTGCGCCGGCACGGCTCTCGCCTAGCGTGCCCGCCCCTTGCGGACCACGCTCGGTGAGACCGCCGTTCTTTTCGGTGCAAAAACGTTTCGCCGTCGTGGTGTGCGCCTCAAGCGCCCGCTGCCCAAACCGTTTTCCTTTCTCCGAAAAGCTCATGCCCACGATCAATCAGTTGGTCCGCAAAGGCCGGACGCGCGTCACCTACAAGTCGAAGTCGCCGGCTCTCAAGGTGTGCCCGCAGCGTCGCGGCGTGTGCGTGCAGGTGATGACCCGCACGCCCAAGAAGCCGAACTCGGCCCTGCGCAAGGTGGCCAAGGTGCGTCTGACCAACGGCATCGAGGTGATCGCCTACATCCCCGGCGAGGGACACAATCTCCAGGAGCATTCCATCGTGCTCGTGCGGGGTGGCCGCGTGAAGGATCTGCCCGGCGTTCGCTACCACATCGTGCGCGGCACCCTCGACGCCACCGGCGTGGACAAGCGCCGTCGCTCCCGTTCCAAGTATGGCGCCAAGCGCCCCAAGGCCGGCGCCGCGGCCGCCGCCGCTCCCGCCAAAGGTGGCAAGGGTGGCAAGAAATAAGCGCGCCTCGCCCCGAATTTCGACCCTCCATCTTCTCCGTTTCAAATGTCCCGTCGCCGCCGCGTCATCAAGAAGGAAGAAAAGCTCGACTCGCGCTACGCGAGCCCGCTCGTCTCGCGCCTCATCTCCACCATCATGCGCGGCGGCAAGAAGTCGCTCGCCGAGCGCATCGTGTATGAGGCCATCGAGAAGTCCCACGAGGGCTCCGATGCCGTGGACCCGCTGGAGATTCTCAATCGCGCCATCGAGAACGTGAAGCCGCGCCTCGAGGTGAAGTCCCGCCGCGTGGGTGGCGCCACTTACCAGGTGCCCATCGAGATCTCGCCCGAGCGCCAGGTCTCGCTCGCGATGCGCTGGATCACCGGTTTCGCCAACAAGCGCCGCGGCGGCATGGCGCGCGGCCTCGCCTTCGAGCTGAAGGACGCTGCCACCGGCCAGGGTTCCGCCATCAAGAAGCGCGACGACACCCACCGCATGGCGCAGGCCAACCGTGCCTTCGCTCACTTCCGCTACTAACCTCCTCACTCCTGCTCCGCCGGGCCGCCACGCTGCGCGCCCGGCGGTTTTCGTCCCGGCTCCTTTCCTTCCCTCGCCTTTATGTCCGCCACCCTCGAAGCTCCGGTCAAGAACCCGAACTCGCCGGACCGTCCCTACTCGCTGGAACGCACGCGCAACATCGGCATCGCCGCGCACATCGACGCCGGCAAGACCACGCTCACCGAGCGCATCCTTTTCTACACCGGCACGATCCACAAGATCGGCGAGGTGCATGACGGCAACACCGTCACCGATTGGATGGAGCAGGAGCGCGAGCGCGGCATCACCATCACCTCGGCAGCCACCACCTGCTTCTGGCAGCAGAAGCCCGAGGAAGGCATCGTCAAACTTTACGCCGGCACGAAGATGCGGGTGAACATCATCGACACCCCCGGCCACGTGGACTTCACGGCCGAGGTGGAGCGCTCCTTGCGCGTGCTCGACGGCGCCATCGCCGTATTCGACGCCGTGGCCGGCGTGCAGCCGCAGTCCGAGACCGTCTGGCGGCAGGCCAACAAGTATCAGGTCCCGCGCATCGCCTTCATCAACAAGATGGACCGCGTGGGCGCCGACTTCGACGCCGCCGTGGACTCGATGCGCAAGAAGCTCCTCGCCAACTGCCAGCCGGTGCTCATCCCGCTAGGCAAGGAAGACGTGCTTCGCGGTCAGCTCGACGTGGTCAACCAGAAGGCGGTCCTCTATTCCGACAACGACAAGATTGGTTCGACCTACACCGTCGAGGAAATCCCCGCCGATCTGAGGGGCATGGCCGAGGAGGCCCGCGCGACGCTGATTTCCGCGATCGCCGACCTCGACGACGAGCTGGCGACCGCCTATCTCGAGGAGCAGCCGATCACCGCCGAGATGCTCAAGGCGGCCATCCGCCGGCAGACCATCGCGAACCGCTTCGTCCCGGTCGTGGGCGGCTCCGCCTTCAAGAACAAGGGCGTGCAATACCTCGTGGATGCCGTGGTGGACTATCTGCCCGGCCCGCTCGACATCCCGCCGGCGCGCGGCATGGATCCGGATGACGCCGAGAAGCACATCGACGCGCCGGCCGACGACAACGGCAACTTCTGCTCGCTGGCGTTCAAGCTCTGGAGCGATCCCTTCGTCGGAAAGCTCGTGTTCTTCCGCGTGTATTCCGGCAAGCTTTCGAAGGGCGACACGGTTTACAACCCGCGCACCAACAAGCGCGAGCGCATCTCCCGCCTGATCCAGATCCAGGCCGACAAGCGCGAGGACATCGACACAGTGTATTCGGGCGACATCGCGGCCATCGTGGGCATCCGCAACATCACTACAGGCGACACCCTTTGCGACGAGGACCACGCCAGCTTGCTGGCGCCGCCGACCTTCCCCGCTCCGGTCATCACGCTGGCCATCGAGCCGAAGACCAAGGGGGACCAGGAGCAGATGGGCACCGCGCTCCAACGCCTTGCCGAGGAGGATCCGACCTTCCGCGTGCACACCGACGTGGACACCGGCCAGGTCATCATCGCCGGCATGGGTGAGCTGCACTTGGAGATCATCCGCGATCGCCTCATGCGCGAGTTCAAGGTCGAGGCCAACGCCGGCAAGCCGCAGATCGCCTATCGCGAGACCATCACGGCCAATGCCACTGGCGAGGGCAAGCTCATCAAGCAGTCCGGCGGCCGTGGCCAATACGGCCATGTCGTCGTCACCGTCGCCCCGGGCGTGCGCGGCACGGGTCTCGTCGTCGAAAACAAGGTCGTCGGCGGCGTGATCCCCAAGGATTACATTCCCGCGGTGAAGAAGGGCGTCGAGGAGGCGGTTCTCAACGGTGTGCTCGGCGGCTACCCGGTCATCGACGTGGCCATCGAGATCATCGACGGCTCCTATCATGAGGTGGACTCCAACGAAATGGCGTTCAAGCTGGCCGCCATCTTCGCGGTGAAGGACGGCTTCAAGAAGGCCAAGCCCATTCTGCTGGAGCCGATCATGAAGGTCGAGAATTCCACGCCCGAGGAATACCAGGGCGACATCATGGGCGACCTCAACCGCCGCCGCGGCCTCATCAAGGGCATCGAGATGAAGCAGGGTCTCTGCGTGGTCAACGCCGACGTGCCGCTAGCCGAAATGTTTGGTTACGCCACCGCGATCCGCTCCCTTTCCAAGGGCCGTTCGTCCTACTCGATGGAACCCTCGCATTTCGAGCAGGTGCCCGAGCAGGTAAAGGCCGCCGTGCTCGACCAAAAAGGCGGCAAGTAATCCTTCCACACCCCACTACTTTTCCCATGGCATCCCCAGCTCCCGCGACCGGCGGCCAACGCATCCGCATCCGGCTCAAGGCCTACGATCACCGCATGCTCGACCAGTCGAGCATCGACATCGTGGAAACGGCCAAGCGCACCGGCGCGAAAGTGTCCGGCCCCATCCCGCTTCCCACGAAGATCGAGCGCTTCACCGTGAACCGCTCGCCCCACGTGGATAAGAAGAGCATGGATCAGTTCGAGGTGCGCACCCACAAGCGCCTGCTCGACATCATCGAGCCCACCGCCAAGACGGTGGACGAGCTCCGCAAACTCAATCTCCCCGCTGGCGTGGACATTCAGATCAAGATCTGACCCGCGCCTTCCCAACCCACCCCAATACCCAAGTCTCCGGCGCGCGGACTCTCCCGTTGACGCCGCGAAACCTCTAGGACCATGAGCATCGGACTAATCGGCAAAAAGCTCGGCATGAGCCGCGTGTATAGCGACAAGGGTGTCGCCACGCCCGTGACCGTAATCCACATCGAGCCAAACCACGTCTCGCAACGCAAGACCGTGGAAAACGACGGCTACTCCGCCGTCCAGCTCGCGGCCTTCGACCAAGTCGAGAGCCGCCTCACGAAGCCTCTCCTGCACCACCTGAAGAAGGGTGGCGTCGGCGCGAAGAAGCGCATCCGCGAGTGGCGTCTCCCGAACGACGAGGCCGCTGCTAGCGTTGGCGATAGCATCAACGTGACCGAATTCCAGGTTGGCCAGTTCGTCGATGTAATCGGCCGGTCCAAGGGCAAGGGTTTCCAGGGAGTCATGAAGAAGCACAACTTCGCCGGCCAGGGCGCCGCGCACGGTTCGAAGACGCACCGCCGCAACGGCGCCATCGGCAACCGCTCCACCCCGGGCCGCATTTGGAAGAACATGGGCATGCCCGGCCACATGGGCGACGACAACGTCACCGCCCAGAACCTCCGCATTGTGCAGGTTCGTGAGGAAGACAACGCGCTGCTCGTGAGCGGTGCCGTCCCCGGCTTCAAGGGCGCGTGGGTATTCGTGCGCCCGGCGAGGAAGAAGCCGCTTCCGGCCGCCAAATAACCCTCGCCGTCATCCCAACCCCTTTGTTACGCCGCCATGACTGCGACCGTTCTTACCGCTGAGGCCGCCAAGGCCGCCAAGCTGAATCTCATCGAAGACCCGACCAAGGGCATGCAGGCGCTGCACGAAACCGTGGTCGCCTACCAGGCGGCGCGCCGTCTCGGCACTGCCTCCACCAAGACCAAGGGCGAGGTCTCCGGCTCCGGCTCCAAGCCTTACCGGCAGAAGGGCACCGGCCGCGCTCGAGCCGGCTACATCCGCTCCCCGATCCGCCGTGGCGGTGGCGTGGTGTTCGGCCCCAAGCCGCGCTCCTACCGCAAGAAGGTCAACGACCAAGTCCGCCGCCTCGCGCTGCGCAAGGCCCTCTCCGCCCAGATCCTCGACGGCAACATTCTTCTCGTGGAGGACTTTAATGTCGCCCAGCCGAAGACGAAGGAATTTGTCGCTGCCGTGGGCCGCGTGACCGATGCTGCCAAAGTGCTCATCGTGTCGGGCAACTTCCAGCCGCACACCTACCTCGCCGGCCGCAACGTCGGCCACGTGCGTCTCATGCGCGACCTCGACGTGAACGCCGAGGACCTTCTTCGCTACCGCAAGGTCGTCATGACCCGCGGCGCCTTCGACGTGCTCGTGCAACGCACAGTGCAAGTCAAACGCCGCGAAAAGGCCGGCCTCTCGACCGAGATTCGCCTTGTGGCCGCCGCCTGATCCACCCTTTTACGTCCGACGCCATGACTGAGCCGACCGACATTGTCCATACCATCCGCCTCACCGAGAAGGCCACCCTCCTCGGCGACACGCGCAACCAATACGTCTTCCAGGTCGCTCCGCGCGCCACCAAGCCGCAGATCAAGCGTGCCATCGAGCACCTCTTCAAGAAGAAGGTGGCCAGCGTGAACACCATGCAATACGAGGGCAAGAAGCGCCGCCAGCGCCGCCCTGATGCTGGCCGCACCGCCCACTGGAAGAAGGCCATCGTTACCCTCCAGGAGGGCGAAAAGATCGAGTTCACGTAACTCGCTTTGCCTTTCTCCGCTTTTTTGAAGCTTGAAGCCTGAGGCTTCGGCCTTCTTCTCAAAACCTTCCACCGCCCGACAACTCAATCTACTTATGGGCCTCAAGACCTACCGTCCCCTTACCCCGGCGCAGCGTTTCAAGCAGACGCCGACGTTCGAAGAGATCACCAAGCATACCCCGGAGCGCTCCCTCACGGAGGCCAAGCGCAAGAGCGGCGGCCGCAACCACCATGGCCGCATCACCGTGCGTCATCGCGGTGGTGGCCACAAGCAGCGCTACCGCCTCGTGGACTTCAAGCGCCAGAAGCACGGCGTTTCGGCCAAGGTGGTCGGCATCGAATACGATCCGAACCGCTCCGCGCGCATCGCCCTCATTCAGTATCCCGACGGCGAGAAGGCTTACATCATTTGGCCCGTCGGCCTCACTCCCGGCATGACCGTGAGCGCCGGCCCCGATGCCCCGCCCGAGGTGGGCTGCGCGCTGCCGCTCAAGGCCATCCCGCTGGGCACCAGCGTCCACAACATCGAGTTCCTGCCCGGCCGCGGCGGCAAGATCGCCCGTTCCGCCGGCCAAATGGCCGTCCTTTCCAACCGTGAGGCTGGCTACGCGCTGCTCAAGATGCCTTCCGGCGAAATCCGCCGCGTCCACGAGAACTGCTTCGCCACCGTGGGCCAAGTGGGCAACACCGATCACATGAACGTCAAGAGCGGCAAGGCCGGCCGCTCCCGCTGGCTGGGCATCCGCCCGACCGTGCGCGGCATGGTGATGAACCCCATCGACCATCCCAATGGTGGTGGCCAGGGCAAGTCCAAGGGTGGCGGCGGTCGCCAGCACCTCACCTCGCCGTGGGGCCAGCCCGCCAAGGGCTTCAAAACCCGCAAGAAGCACAAGCCCACCGATCGCTTCATCGTTCAGCGCCGCAACGGCCAAAAAGTTTCCTGACGCCTCTTTCGCCACGGAGGCACGGAGAACACGGAGAATCAGTTTTCTCTGCGCCCTCTGCGCCTCGGCGGCAAAATCCTCCCTCCGTGTTCTCCGTGCCTCCGTGGCAAAATAACTAACGCATCATTATGGGACGCTCCCTCAAAAAAGGCCCCTTCGTCGAGGCCTCGCTCGTCGCCAAGGTCGAAAAGGCCGCCAAAGAAGGCTCGCGCAAGCCGATCAAGACTTGGTCGCGCCGCTCGATGATCACGCCGGACTTCGTGGGTCACACGCTCATGGTCCATAACGGCAAGGTCTTCAACTCCGTTTACGTCACCGAGAACATGGTCGGCCACAAGCTGGGCGAATTCTCCCTGACCCGCACTTTCAAGAAGCACGGCGCGCACACCGCCAAGGTGTCGAAGTAGCCGCCGCCCTGTATGCTTGCGGGCCGCGGATCTTCCGCGCGTCGTTCCCGCCATGTCTTCGCCGCCGCGCCGCTGGAGAGCGTTCCTCTCCGCGCGCGGCGGCTTTTTTTGGCCTGCCCCGCGCCCGCTGGCAGGGATCGCCGCCTTAGCCATCGCGCTCGCTCGGTTCGTTTTAGCGCAGGATGCCGACGAATCTCAGCCGGTCCCGGAAGCGACGCCGGCTTCCACGCCCTCCACGCTGGCGCCAAGCCTCGGGGCCGAAGAAAGCGTTGATCCCCCGCTCCAGCTTCGCGACCTTGTCCTCGAGAACGAGGTCTTCCGGCAAAACCAGGAGGAGATTCAGGCCATCCTCCGCTCCCTCGGCGAGTCCCTCGCGGTTGCCAACGCCGAGGCCGAGCTGTTCCGCCGCAAATACGCCGACCTCCAGTCGCGCATCGAGGCCCTCGGCCTCGCCGGCGCGCCCGACGCCGGCCGCGAGGTGCTGGAGCAGCGCCTGCTCAAGGCCGTGTCCGACCTCGAACTCGCCCGCGCTGAAACGCGACGATTGTCCGACCAGCTCCTCGCCCTCGCCGAGGCTTCGCTCCGCTACTCGAAGTCAGCCGTTTCTGCCGAGCCGGCGGCGCGCCTGGAGTTGGAAACGCAACTCCGTTCCACCAACGAAAACCTCGCCGTCCTGGCCGCGCCGCCGCCGGACCAGCCCACCGCCGCGGCACTGTTCGGCGGCAGCGTGGTCGCCATCAAGGACGACCTCGCGCTGCTCGTGCTGAACATCGGCCGCATCCACGGCGTGCGGCCGGGGATGCCCGTGAAGATCGTGCGCGACGACCGCATCCTCGCCCGCGCCCTCATCGTGGACGTGCGCGAGCGGGTGTGCGGCGCCCTGCTGTCCGATGGCGGCCCGCCTCCGCCCCTGCGGATCGTGGTTGGAGACCTCGCCCGCCTGGACGCACGGCTGCCGGGACGATGAGCACATTATTGCACCTCGATGAGACGATCCCCGCTGGCCAATCGCCGCAGAATTTCGGGGAAGGCCGTGTCGAACCATCCGAGTAGCATCGCGTTGGTGCAGTTTCCGCACCGCAGCCAAACCACCGGAGGCCCACTTGGTGATCCGATGGACCGAAGGGCGAAATCTTCGTCCTTCGTCACGATTGTCGCTCCCATCGACTCCGCATGCCGCCAGATCGACGTGTCCGTGGCGTGCCGCAGCCCCTGATCGTCCGCATGGGTTGCGGAGTGACCCCGCGTCGCAATCCACTGCGCCAGCTTCGGCGGAAGCTGCGCGTCCACGAGAAACGTCATGCGGCAGTGCGCAAGATTGCGTGGTCCGCCTGCGCCGCCGCAAAGGCGAGGCATGCGCGGATGTCATCGCTTTCCAGGTAAGGGTAATCCTGAAGGATCTGTTCGTTGGTTTCGCCGGCCGCCAGGAGTTCGAGCACATCCTTGACCCGGATGCGCATTCCACGCACGCACGGCCGCCCGCCGCATTGCTCCGGGTTCATTGTGATGCGCGCCAAAAGGTTCATCCGCAACACCCTGAAGGGACGCTGAAAAATGGCGAGGAAAATCAAGTCCCTGACGGATCGCCGATCAATCCGCCGACACGATTTCATGCGCCTCGTAGGCTCCGATCAAGCGATCCAGTTGCCCCATCGTCGCGCGCAGCTCGTCGCCGCGCTGGGAGTCGGCCACGCGTCGCGGGACATCCCATTCCCGAAGGACGGTGATCTTCGGAATGATGTCGGCCCCGTCGCGAATCGCGGCCTCCACCGACTCGAAATGCGAGTGCTCGGCGAGCAGAGTGCGCTGCGCTTCCAGCACTAGCGTGTAGCCATGGTCGCCGTAGGCCTCGGAAAACGCGCCGTCGATGGTGATGGCCTTCCCGGAGCGCTTCAGCGGCGACTCGCCCTTTTCCAGCTTCACCGGCACGTGGCCGTTCACGATCAGGCCGTCCGCGGAATCCACGCCGAACTCGCGCAGCACCTTCTCGCAGAACCACCCCTCGTGAATCAGCGCGAAATACGGGTTCTTCGTCTCATGTTTCGCCACCGCATCGGCGACGAGGTCAGCCTCGAACGTCGCGATCTTGTCCTTCCCCGACAGCGGCGAGACCGGCCCGCTCCACAGATACCAAAGCAGGTCCAGCCCGTCGCGCCGGCCATCCATCACGCGGTAGATGGATTGCTCAATTTCCGCAAACAGCGCGCGCCCCGCGAGCATCTTCCCGTTGATCGGCATCGGCAGGAACTCGCCCTGCGCATCCACCGCGAGGCAGCCGTGGAAGATCAGGCACTGCTCGCGCCGGAGCACCATGCGCCCACGCGCCGTCAGCCAGCGCATCTGCCGCCAGAGCGCGTGGCTTGCAAGGAAAGAATGCCGGATCGCATCGAGGCAGCGCCGCTCGTCCGCGCTCAGCGCATACGGCGCGGCGGGATCGATCGTCGGGAAGTGCGTGTCCCGCAGCGGATACGTCTTTCCGTCGATCTCCACCGTGCCGCCCGCTGGGTCGATGCGGTGCAGCAGCCGGCGCCCGTCCATCCTCCACTCGGGATGGCGCTCGATCAATTGACCCTCCAATTTGAACTGCATCACCGCCGCCGCCTTCTGCATCCGCGCGATGGTTTCCGGCTCGCGCTGGCCGGTGCCTTTGCCGGGAAAGCAGGTGGCTGGGTCATCACGGTAAGCCTTGCGCGCCAGCACCTCGAGCGGCTGCACCGGGATGCCGTAGCCTTCCTCGAGTTGCGAGAGCCGACGGTAGCGCAGCGACACGCGCAGCACGTGGCAGATAAGTGCCTCATGGCCGAGGCACGCGCCGAGCCAAGCCACATCGTGGTTGCCCCACACGAAGGCCACGTCCGGCTGCTGCATGAGATAGTCCACCACGCGGTCCCCGCGCGGCCCACGGTCCCAGCAATCGCCGGCGATGATCAGCTCATCCACGGCCAGATTCCGGATCACGCGGCAGGTGTAGTGGATGAACGCCAGCGCTCGCCGCCGCCGCGCGAGCGCCGCGACGATGGCCTCCACGAACTCGCCCCCGCGCTCCGTGGTCGGAGCGTGGAGAATCTCGGAGAAGAGCTCGCGGTAGTCCGCCGGGAACACGTCCGCCGTGCGCTGCAGGGAGCGCCTCGCCGCGAGCGCCCGCACGATCTCGAAGAGCGGCGTGAGCATCCGGCGCGCGTAGGCTTGGCGCGCTTCGGTATCGACCAGCTCGGCGTCGATCCGGTCAACGACCTCCGCGGGGTAGAAGATCAGCGTGAGCAATTCCTGGAATTCCGCTGGCGTCATCCGATCGCGGAACATGCCCTCCACCAGCGGCCGCAGCGTGCCCGAGGCGTTGTTGATGATGTGCCGCAGCTTCTTGTCGTCGCCGTGGATGTCGGAGATGACGTGCGTGGCCCCCTTCGGCAGGCTCATCTCCGCCGCGCACCGCGCGATCTCGGCGGCGGCGGCATCAATGGTCCGAAACTCACGGGCGAGCGGCCGGAGCGCTTGGGCGGCGGAGGCGTCAGAGCGAGTGGGCATGGTGGCGTGGCGGCCAGCATGGACACTTCCTTCGAGGATGACCAGAGGGAAGCATCACGGCAAATCGGCCGCTGCGGAGATGGAGCCGCTGCTCGCCGCCGTAGGTGCGCCGCTGCCGGTGCGATGCGCGGCAAGCTTTACCCTGAATTTTGGCGACCGCCCCGCGAAATTTCTTTCCAGCGAAGCGAATCTTGGTCACAATCGGTCGGATTTTTCGTTTTCAAGGTGATGCGCGTTGTCCCTCGTTTTGCTGCTTCCACCCGCAGCCTTGCCCTGGGCTGCGCGCTGCGCAATGCGTTCAAACGCCCGCCAAGCGCCCCGAGCCGCGCGTCCCGCCGATCAAGCCCTGGGCGTCCTTCCTCGCGCGCCGCGTTTCCCGATTGCGCCCGCTTTCTCCGGCGTTGTTGCGTTCTATGGGTTCTTCGCGCCCCTGCGGCTGATGCTCGCGGGAAGTGCTTTGACGCCTTGCTCTTTCCTCTGCCCCCCTGGTTTGATTTTCCCGTTTCCCCTTCCGCCTCCCCCTAAAATCCTCGCTCCCTTTTGCCCATGATTGCGACAATCCGCGCCAAATTCCGTCTTTCGTTTCCCCTGCGGGCGGCGTTTCTGTTTCTCTTCGCCGCCGCCGGATTTTCCCAGCAGCCAGGAGCGGTGGACCCCAATTTTGGCGAAAGCCTTGGCTTGCTTTACAACATCGACGTGGTGCGTCCTCAAGCGGACGGCAAGGTCGTGGTGGGCGGCCGTTTCCGGCGGCACTTGGCGCGCCTGAACGCGGACGGCAGCCTGGACGGCGGTTTCAACCCGGCGCTCAACGGGGCGGTGTATGCGCTGGCCTTGCAGGGCGACGGCCGGATTTTGGTCGGGGGGGATTTCACCCAGGCGGGCGGAGCGCCGCACGGCGCGCTGTGCCGCTTGAATGCCGACGGCAGCGTGGACGGCACTTTCAATCCAAGCTTCGATTTCGCGGTCTCCGTCATCGTGCTCCAACCCGACGGCAAGATTCTGGTCGGTGGCAGCTTTACGCAGGTGGGTGATGTCCCGCGGGCTCGTCTGGCGCGCCTGAACGCGGACGGCAGCCTGGACGGCGGTTTCAACCCGGCGCTCAACGGGGCGGTGTATGCGCTGGCCTTGCAGGGCGACGGCCGGATTTTGGTCGGGGGGGATTTCACCCAGGCGGGCGGAGCGCCGCACGGCGCGCTGTGCCGTTTGAATGCCGACGGCAGCGCGGACGGCACCTTCAATCCCAACCTGGACGACCCTTCGGGCCTCGTCCTTGCGGCCCAGCCGGACGGCAAGATCCTGCTTGGTGGCGGCTTCACCCGCGTCAACGGCGTGGCCCGGGCCTATTGCGCCCGGCTCAACGCCAACGGCACCCTGGACGACGCGTATCGACCCGGCTTCGACGGCTCGGTCTCGACCTTGGTGCTTCAACCGGACGGGAAAGTCATCGCCGGCGGATATTTCATCTCGGCGGCCGGGACGGCGCGGGAGCACTTGGCGCGGTTGGGCTCGGACGGCAGCCTGGACGCCGCCTTTGTCGCGGGCGCCAATGGCCCGGTTTCCAGCCTCGCGCGCCAGGATGACGGCCAGCTGGTGGTCGCCGGGGGCTTCACGAAGATCAATCAGGCGTCGCGCAATGGCTTGGCGCGGCTCGCGGCCGCGGGCCCCCTGGATGCGGCGTTCCTCCCCGACCAGACGTCCGGCCCCAACTCGATCGTGTCCCGCTTGTTCCGCTTGCCGACGGGAAAGATCCTCATCGAGGGAGACTTCTCCCAGTTCAATGCCGCCACGCGCCCCTACTTCGCGCGCCTCAACGCGGACGGCAGCTCGGACGAGGGCTACGGCTTGGACGTGAACGGCTTCGTGACCGTGCTGGCCGCCCAGGCGGACGGCCGCCTTCTCATTGGGGGCGACTTCTCGCAGGTGAATGGCGTGGCCCGGGGCAGCTTCGCGCGCCTCAACGGGGACGGCACCTTGGACCCGTCGCTGAGCGTCCGCTTCAATCGCGACGTTTATGCGATTGCCGTCCAGCCCGACGGGAAAATCGTGGTCGGGGGAAACTTCACCGCGGCGAACGGCGTGGCGCGTGCCTCGCTCGCCCGGCTGCGGGCGGACGGCACCCTGGATGACTCGTTCAACCTGGGGTTCAGCGAGTCCGTCTATACCCTCGCCCTCCAGGCCGACGGCAAGGTGCTGGTCGGAGGCTACTTCACGCAAATCGGCGGCGCGGCGCGCAGCCACCTGGCCCGCGTGAACGCCGACGGGACGCTGGACGCGGCCTTCGACCTCGGCATCAACGGCTTCGTCTCCACCATCGTCATTCAACCCGACGGCAAGGTGCTCATCGGCGGCGATTTCACGCAGGTCAACGGCGCGGCGCACGCCCGGCTGGCCCGCTTGAACGCCGACGGCAGCGTGGACGCCACCTTCCAACCGCAGTTCAACTCCTCGGTTTATCAGGTCGCCGTGCAGGCGGACGGGAAGATCCTCGCGGGCGGCTACTTCACGCAGGTCAGCGGCGTGGCGCGCGACAATCTCGTTCGCCTCGGCGCGGACGGCGCGCCGGACCTTGCCTTTGCCCCCAGCTTCAACGGCTTCGTCTTTCGGTTTGTGCTTCTGCCCGACGGCAAGGTCCTCGCCGGCGGAGATTTCACCCGGGTCAACGGCCTAGTGCGCAACTATGTCGCGCAGCTCAACGCCGACGGGTCCACGGACGCCGGGTTCGTCCCGGGATCGGTGAGCGCAAGCGTTCGGGCGCTCGCGCTGAAGCCGGATGACGGGCGGGTCTTCATCGGCGGAGACTTTCGGACCGCCGGCGGGTCGCCGGGGAATGCGCTGGTCCGGTTGCGTCCGGACGGGTCCTTTGATCCCGGTTTCGACGCCGGCTTGGCGCCCGGAGATCGCGTGGATGCACTGGCGCGCGACGCTGGCACGGGAGACGTGCTCGCCGCGGGGGTTTTCACCGCGATCCCCCAGCGCCCCGGCCTTTCCGCCGCCAACAACGGCGTCACCAATCTCATCTTGCGATTTGGCTCGGGTGGGCGCCTCGTCAGGCCCGCCGGGGACGGTGTGATGACGGACGCGTTCAGTTCGCAGGCGGGCGCAAACGGCCCGATCTACGCGCTGGCCTCGCTGCCCGATGGCCGAGTCCTGGTGGGCGGCGCCTTCACCGAGCTCAACGGCGGGCCATCCGCCGGCGGAGGGACCCGCGCCAACCTCGGCCGCCTGACGGCCGCGGGTGATCTTGATTCCTCCTTCGTCGCCGGCGCGAACGGCCCGGTGCGCGCCGTCGCGGTGCAGCCCGACGGCCGAATCCTGGCCGGGGGCGACTTCACGCAGGCTTCGGCCGGCGCCTCCGGGGGCGCCCGCGTCCGCTTGGCTCGCTTCCTTCCCGACGGAAACCTTGATGGATCCTTCAATCCCCCGGGGGGACCCAACGACTCGGTCTTGGCCATCAAGATGCAGCCCGACGGCCGCATTCTGATCAGCGGGAGCTTCACCGCCGTCCAGGGCGCGCCGCGAGGCGGAGTGGCGCGCCTGAATGCCGACGGCACCCTCGACTCCTCCTTCGCGGCCCCGTCCTTGGCTGCGAGCGGCTCGAGCCTGCCGATGATCAAGGCGTTGGATAGCCAGCTGGACGGAAAGGTGATCATCGGCGGTCAGTTCACCGCGATCGGCGGCACCTCGAAGCGCAACGTGGCCCGCCTGGACGCGAACGGCCAGTTGGACCCCAGCTTCAACACCGGGGCCGGGCCTGATGCCCTGGTGAACGCGGTGAAGATCCAAACCGATGGCAAGGCTTTGCTGGGGGGCGACTTCCGGCAAGTGGACACGTCCGTCCGCTCCGCCACGGTCCGCCTGCTGGGCGATGACGTGGGCACCGGCAGCGGGCCGCCGGTCCTCGTGGCCTCGCCCGCGGCCCGCTTCGGCGCGACCATCGGCGATCAGGTCACGCTTTCGGTGACGGTTTCGGGCGCCCCGCCCTTCTCCTACCAATGGTTCCGAAACGGGGTCGCCATCCCCGGCGCGACGGCGGCGAGCTACACCGTTGCCAGCGCCCAGGTTTCCGATGCCGGCTCCTACGTGTGCCAGATCTCGAATGCCCTCGGCTCCGTCACCACCGCGCCCTCGGTGCTGGCGGTGGGTCCCGCGGCCCGGTTGATCAACGTTGCCACCCGGGCCCGGGTGGGGTCGGGCGATGACGTCCTGATCGGCGGCTTCGTCGTCCAAGGCACGGGCACCAAGCGCATCCTCATGCGCGCCTTGGCGCCTTCCTTGGCCGGGGCAGTTCCCGGCACCCTGGCCGATCCGGCGCTGCGCGTGGTGGACGCCTCCGGGCGGACCGTCGGCGAGAACGACAACTGGCGGTCGTCGGCGGATGGCGGCGCCGCCGTGCAGGCCACGGGCCTGGCCCCGACGCGCGATGCCGAGGCGGCCATCGTGCTGGCCCTGCCGGCCGGTGTCGGATACACCGCCATCGTCAGCGGGGTCGCCGGCCAGGAAGGGGTGGCGCTGGTAGAAGCCTACGACCTCGAGCCTTCCGCGACCAACGCCCGGTTGATCAACCTTGCCACCCGGGCGCGCGTGCAATCGGGCGACAACGTGATGATCGCCGGAATCGTTGTCGGAGGCGAGGCCGGACAGCGCCGGCGGGTGCTGGTCCGCGCCCTGGGGCCGAGCCTCTCGGCGGCGGGCGTGCCCGGGGTGCTGGCAAACCCGCGCGTGGACGTGTTCAACTCGCAAGGCCAGCTGCTGGGATCGAACCAGGACTGGCTGACGCAAACCGTGAGCGGCAGCACGGTGGCAGAGATTCGATCGCTGAGCCTGGCCCCGGTGGACAGCCGGGAAAGCGTGCTCATCCTGACTCTGCGGCCAGGCGGTTACACCGCCATCGTGCGCGGGGCAGACGGCGGCGTGGGCAACGCCCTCGTCGAAGCCTACGAGCTGCCTTGAGCGCATTGCCCCGGGCCGTGCTGGAACAGTGCTGCTCGGCAGGTTGAATCCCGCGCGATGAACCAAAAGCAAAAGGCATGAAACGGCTCTCGACCAACTCTGCGACAGCATTCCTGTGCTTACTTCGCAGCTGTCTATCGAGTTGCCCGGGTGAACGGGGTGACGCGTCCTAACGTCAAGGGTTCTCCTCTAACAGAGACGATCAACTGTCATGAGTTCTAGCTTGATACCAGTACGCGACCAGAATTACGAAATCGCCTCCCCTGATCCGGCGGCAAATTCGGAAGCAGCTGGAGGGCAATTCTGCAATTCCGGTCGCGTATTGGTATGACCCCATTTTCCTTTGCCTCACCTAGACTTCTCCCCGTGCAAACCGTTCGCTACCTGTCTTTCGGCGTCCTGCGGCTTCTCGTGGCCATGGCGCTCTCGGTTTGCGTTCCAGCGATTCGAGCGCAGAAGGCCGGCGCGGTCGATCCAACCTTCGGCGAAAGCTTCGGCTTGCTCGGGAATGTCCAGGCGACGCAAACCCAGGCAAACGGCGCCGTGCTAGTGGGAGGCAATTTTCCGCGTGGCTTGCTCCGCCTGAGCCCGGATTCCTCTTTAGACGTTTCCTACAATCCGAAGTTGGATGGCGCCGTCAGCGCCATCTGTTTCCGGCCCGATGGGCGCGCCCTGGTCGGCGGCGCGTTCAACACCGTGAACGGTGTCGCGCGCACCGGACTAGCAAAACTGAACGCCGACGGGTCTCTGGCCGCCGAGTTTGCCGCGTTCGTGGATTCGAACGTAACCCGGATCGTGCCCCAGGCGGATGGAAAGATTCTGTTGCTGGGACGATTCACGCGCGTCAATGGGATCGCCCGCGCTGGCCTTGCGCGGATCAGCGAGGACGGGACGCTGGACACGGGGTTCGACCCGAACATCACCGGTGCGCTGCATGTTGCCCTTCAATCGGACGGCAAAATCGTGGTCGCCGGGCAGGGGATGCAGCGAGAGGGCCGCGCGTTCTCCCTCGCGGCCCGATTCAACGCGGACGGGAGCTTTGACGACACGCTAAATGTTGCGCCGCGTGCATTCGGCGGGGTTCTTTCCATCAGTTCGTGCGACTACCTGTTGGTTCAGCCGGACGGAAAGATTCTCCTGAGCTATTCGGCTCGCGTCCGAAGGGGACCCGGCCAGTCGAGCCCCGTCTTCTTTTCGTTCGAGCGCTTCGATCCGAGTGGCACCCAGGATTCGTCGTTCAGCGCGTCCGCAAGTGGGCCCGTGCGTTCAGGAAGCCTGCGGCCGAACGGAGACATAGTGATTGGCGGAACATTCACGTCGTTAAACGGCGTCGAGGTGTCCCGCTGCGCGCGATTATTTTCCGACGGCAGCTTGGACGCTGCCTTCGACTGCGCGAGCGACGGCAGCGTGCTTGGAATCGAGCCCCGCGCCGACGGCGGCTTTCTCATCGGTGGAGCTTTTTCCCGAGTCAACGGCCAGTCGAGGGCGAGCCTCGCCCTCGTGACGGCCGCGGGCCAGCTCGACACCGGTTTCGATCCCGACCGGAGCGAAGGCGCGAACGCGGCGGTCGGCCGGACGTTCCTCCAGCCGGACGGCAAGCTGGTGGCTTTGGGCGGTTTTTCCGCCATCAACGGCGTCCTGCGCGGCGGGATCGCCCGCCTGAACACGGATGGCAGCGTGGACCCGGCGTTTGCGCCGGTCTTCGACGCCGGCTTGAGCTACCTCAAACTGCTGCCAAACGGGAAGCTTCTGACGGGAGGATCCTTTACGAAGGTCAACGGCAGCCCGCGCTCCGGGGTCGCGAAACTCAATCCCGACGGCTCGACCGATCTCGGCTTTGTTCCGGTGATCGGGGCGTGGTTGGATCTGATCCCGCAGCCGGACGGCAAGGTCCTGTTCACCTACGACTTCAAAGTCACGCGGGGAAGGTTTCTCGTCTTCAGCGGCGTCGCGTTGGCCCGGCTGAACGCCGACGGAACCCGTGACTCCGGCTTTGCGCCCAGCTTCAACGGCTCGGTGTATTCGGTGGTTCCACTGGCCGACGGAAAAATTCTCGTGGGCGGAAGCTTCGGCCTCGTCAACGAAGCCGCGCACGCAAACTTGGTCCGCTTGAATCCAGACGGCAGCGTGGACGACGAGTTCGCTCCGAGCTACGATGGAGCCGTCATCCAGCTACAGCTCCAGACCGACGGAAAAATCGTCGTCACCGGAAACTTCTCCGATGGGAACGGAAATCCCCTGAGCAGGCTGGTGCGCCTGAACTTGAACGGTTCCTCAGACTCCAGCTTCGTGGTGGTGGATGTCACCGGCAGCATTGATGCCGCCATGATTCAGTCGGACGGGAAGATGCTGCTCCGAGGGCTCTTTACGCAAATCAACGGCGTTGCGCGCGACCGGCTCGCCCGGATCACCGCAAGCGGCGCGTTGGAATCTTCTCCCAACGCGGTCTTCGACGGCCCGTTGACTGCGGCCCAGCCGCAGCCGGACGGCGCGATCATCGTCCAGGGAGCCTTTACCCAGGTCAACGGCGTGCCGCGGGCCGGCGTCGCGCGGCTCAGCCAAACCGGAACGCTGGAGCCATCGTTTGTTCCCAGTTTCAACGGAACGGTGATCCCGTTCGTCCGGCAAGCGGACGGAAAGCTGATCGTTGGCGGCGGGTTCACCCTTGCCAACGGGGTGGTGCGGAACTACCTGGCGCGCCTCAACGCGGACGGCTCCACCGACCTCGCCTACAACCCGGGCGTGAGCGCGCCGAGTATCGCCGGGCTGGCCCTCCAGGCGAGCGACGGAAAAACCATGGTGGGCGGCGATTTCTCCAGCATCGCGGGCGTCCCAGCAGTGGCGCTGGCGCGTCTGCGGCCGGACGGCTCCCGCGACCCCACTTTCAACCCGCGCCTCGCCCTTGGTGACAAGGTCAGCGCCATCGCGCGGGAAGTCGCCAGCGGCGACACGTTGGCGGCGGGGACGTTTGCGAACATCACGCGGGCGCGCCCGGCGTTGGCGCGCGGCGATGTAATTCAGCCCGAGGCCAGCTCGCGGGTGGGCTGCTCGATCATCCGGGTGGGAAGCGGCGGGGTGCGCGTCAACCGGCCGGCGGGCACCCTTGCGCGTGGGGCCTTGGCCGAGGCCGGCGCGGCCTTCAACCCCAGCGCGGGCGTGGACGGCGAGGGGCGGGCCATCATCTACGCGCTCACCTTCCAGGCCGACGGCAAAATCCTGGTCGGGGGCGACTACGATAACCTCAACCCGCTTGACGGTGGCGGGACGCGCCCGCACCTAGGCCGGCTGAGCGCTTCGGGCGACCTGGACGAGTCGTTTAGCGCCCGAACCAATGGCCCGGTGCGCGCCATCCGGGTGCAGGCCGACGGCAAGATCCTGCTTGGCGGCGACTTCACTCAGGTCACCACCGCCGCTGGCTCCTTCAACCGCGCTCGCGTCGCGCGCCTTTTTTCGGACGGCAGCCTCGATCCTTCTTTCGATCCGGGGGCCGGCCCCAACGCTTCGGTCTATGCCATCAAAGTGGCAAGCGACGGCAAGGTCGTGCTGGGCGGGGTCTTCTCCTCGGTGCAGGGGCAGGTGCGCGGCGGGGTGGCGAGGCTGCTGCCCAACGGCGCGCTTGACCTTTCCTTCGCGGCCTCGCCCTTGGCTCCCATGAGCGGCACGACCAGTGCCCCGCTGGTGGCCGCCCTGGACGTGCAGGCCGACGGCAAGGTGGTCGTCGGCGGGCAGTTCGGCTTTGTGGGCAGCGTGGCCAAGCGCAACGTGGCGCGCCTCTTGGCCAACGGACTGCTGGACACCTTCTACGACACGGGCAGCGGGCCCAACGCCCCGGTGCGCACGCTCGGGCTCCAGGAGGACGGGCGCAACGTGATCGGGGGCGAGTTCCAGACCGTGGACACCTTCGAGCGCACCGCGGCGGCGCGCCTTCTAACCGACGGGCCGGGCGTGCCCACTTTCCAGGCGAGCCCCGCTTCTTCCGTTGCGGCCACCTCCGGCGGGGCGGTCAGCTTCGCGGTGACGGCGGCGGGCACGGGCCCGTTCACCTACCAGTGGTTCCGCGACGGCC
>CALMOL010000489.1 GCA_937871685.1 uncultured Verrucomicrobiota bacterium | reverse complement strand
CCATCAATCTTGTCGGAAGCCTACCCGCCTTGTTCCGGCGCCGGGCGCACGGTGAGGAAAACGCCCGCGCTGGACACCGCGATGCCGGCGGCCATCAGGGCGGTGATAGGCTCGCGGAAGAGCCCCCACGCCATCACCGCCGTGACCGAGGGAGTGAGGTAGAAGAGGCTCGTGACGCGCGCGAGCGAAGACCGCGCCACCAGGACGTAGAGCAGGGCGACGGCGCAGAGCGAGTTCACGACCACCAGCCACGCCATCGCGCCGATGAACTCCGGCGTCCAATGGACCGGGCCGGATTCCCACAGGAGCGCGCCCACGAGCGTCGCCAAGAAGGCAGCCACGTATTGGATCACGCCCATCGTGCGGAAGTCGCCGCCGAATTTCTTCTGCACCAGCGTGCCCGCGGTGAAGCCAAGCACGCCGACGACCGCGCCGGCCAAGCCAAGGGGCGTGACCCGCCCGGCGCCCAGCTTCCCCGAGGCCACGAGGATCACGCCGAGGAGGCCCAGGATCACGCCGGCCCACTGGGTGGGACGCAATCGCTCCCCGAAGAGCCAGTGCGCCGCGAGCGCGGTGAACACCGGCTGAAGGCCGCCGATCATCGCCACCAGCCCGAGCGGCATGCCGGCGTGGACCGCGTTGAACACGCCGCCCAGGCCCGCGCCGTGCGAGAGCAAGCCGGCCAGCGCCATGCCGCCAGACTCGCGCAGGGTGCGCGGCCACGCGGCGCGCCCCAGCCAGGCGAACGGCAGGAGCAGCGCCGCCACGATGGCGAAGCGCCACGCCAGGAAATGAAATGGCTCCGCGTGCGGCAAGCCCAGCTTCGCCCCGAGAAAGCCCGTGCTCCACAACAGCACGAAGAGCGCGGGAACGGCGAAGGCGGGCATGGGCTGGTCTTCTTGTGAAGTGCGGGAGCTTGCTCCCGCTCTTAACACGCCATCTTCGCTGGCGGTGCTTCCGCTCGCCGTTCCGCGGTCAGCGGTGCGGATCGTTGACGTGTTGAAAGCGGGAGCAAGCTCCCGCACTCCATAGAGACCAGCCTCGGGCGCACGGATCACGCCGCGGCTGGCTGCTTCAGCGCTTCCTCGATCACGGCGTCGGCCGTCACGCCCTCGGCCTCGCCCTCGAAATTCAGGATCAGGCGGTGGCGCAGCGCGGGGCGGGCGGCGCGCTCCAGGTCCGCCGCGGCCACGTGGTAGCGGCCGTCGAGCAGCGCGAAGATCTTGCCGGCCAGAATCAGCGCCTGCGCGCCGCGCGGGCTGGCCCCGTAGCGGACGAACTTCTTCGCCAGCGGCGTGCCCTCGGCGGCCTCGGGGTGCGTCCCGAGCACGAGGGAGATCGCGCGGGCTTGGACCTCGCGCGCCACCGGCACCTCGCGCACCACGGCGCGCAGGGCCAGCGCCTCCTCGGCGTTCATTACGCGCGAGGCCTCGGGCAGCGCGGTCTCGGTGGTGCGATCGAGGATGGTGTGAAGGTCGTCCGCGCCGGGGTAGCGCACCTGGAGCTTGAAAAAGAAGCGGTCGAGCTGCGCCTCGGGCAGCGGGTAAGTGCCTTCCATTTCCAAAGGGTTCTGCGTGGCGAGCACCATGAAGGGCGCGGGCAGCCGGCGCGTCTCGCCGCCGGCGGTGACCTGGCGTTCCTGCATGGCCTCCAGCAGTGCGGACTGCGTCTTGGGCGTGGCGCGGTTGATTTCGTCGGCCAGCAGCACGCTGGTAAACACCGGGCCGGGCTGGAACTCGAAACGCCGCCGGCCGTTCTCGTCCTCGCGCAGGATGGAGGTGCCGAGAATGTCGGCCGGCATCAGGTCGGGCGTGAACTGCACGCGGGACGAGGGCAGGTCGAGCGCGCTGGCCAGGGTGCGCACGAGGGCGGTCTTGCCCAGGCCGGGCGCTCCCTCCAGCAAGACGTGGCCGTCGGCGAAGAAGGCCACGAGCACGCCCTCGATCACGTCGGCCTGGCCGACGATGACGCGCGCCATTTCATCACGCAGGCGTTGAAAGCCCGCGCGGAACTCCGCCGTGGCGGACTGTGGATTGCGGGTTGCGGGCGGCGGATCGGCTGGCGCGGAAGGCGTGGTCTCCATGGGAAAAGGACCGAGGGGCAGGGGGAAAAGTGGGCCGGAGCAAGGAAGCGAATCCAGCGGCGGCAATGCGACCCGGCGCCAGCCAATCCGCAATTCGCAATCGAGCGAAGGCAGGGTGCGCGAGGCAATTTTGTCAGCCGCCCTCGCGCCGCGTTTCCACGATGGCGCGGCCGACGGCCTCGGCGAGCGCCTGGCGGCGGGAGCGCGAGAGGATCTCGCTGCCTTCCTGGGCGTTGGTGAGGTAGCCCAGCTCGCAGAGCACGCCAGGGATGCGCGTGCCGCGGATCACGTAGAAGCCGCGTCGGCGCAGGCCGCGGTCCTCGTTGGGGATAGCCGAGAGGAGGTTGCGGTGGATGCGGTAGGCCAGCGGGTAGCCGGCGGCGTGGAAGTAGTAGGTCTCGAAGCCGCGCGCGAGCAGGTTGGGCGCGGAGTTGTAGTGGATGGAGACGAAGATCGAGTTCGAGGTGGCGTTGGCGATGCGCACGCGCTCGCCCAGGCCGACGAAGGTGTCGTCGGTGCGCGTCATGATCACGCGCAGGCCGCGGCCGCGCAGGTAGGAGGCGAGGCGCTGCGCAGTGTCGAGCGTCATCTCCTTCTCCGAGATGCGCTGCCAGGGGACGCCACCGTTGTCATGCCCGCCGTGGCCGGCGTCCACGATCACCGTGGAGAAGCCGCGGTCGATGGATGGCACCGAAAAGCTCGGCGTGTAATACGAGCGCCCGCCCCGCCGGCCGCGCCGGGAAGTGGAACGGGCCGAGCGGCCGCGGCGGCCCTTGGACTTGGAGTAAGACGCGCGGCCGGACTTTTTCTTGAGGGAACGCTTGGAGCCGCGGCTGCCTTGCGTGGGGCGCTTCCGGCGCGCGGCGTCGGCGTGCTCGGGCACGACGACCGCGAGCGTGAGGAAGCAGGAGAACAGGAGGAGCCAGCGCCGGCGGCGCAGCCAGGAAAAGAGCGAAAGCACGAGAAGAAAAGGGAGCGTTCTGAATTGCCGATTTCGAATTGCCGAGTGCCGATTGGCGGGCGCGCCAAGGCACTCCTCCACTTCCAGCCTGCGTTCAATCGGCAATCGGCAGTCGGAAATTGAAAATCCCGTCAGTCCCGCGGCGGCGGCGGCGCGCCTTCCGGCTCGACCGGCGTGAGCGCGCGGCCGGCGGAATCCCGCGCGGCGTCCAAGCGACGGCGCTCGGCGCGTTCCAGGGTGACGCGGCGGCGGGCGTGGAGGGCCACGAGTCCAGGCGAGGTTGCCGCGGGGGCGGCGGCGCGACCTTTGTCTCCGGGCGAGGGGGTCTTGCGGATCATGCCCATCAGCGATCCGCGGCGCATATAGCCATCCGGCTCCTTTTCGCGGCGCAGAGCTTGGGTCAGGAAGGCCACGACGGCGATGCAGCCGCCGCCGGCAAAGGCGATCTCAAGGGCGGTCATGGGAACGGAGACGAGTCCACGGGAAGGACGTGCCCACCATCTGGGAAATCAGCCGAAACTCAACGCCGGGCGGAGTCATGACGCTAAGGTCGGGCGCGCAGGGAGGTTTCGCCGCCGTGCGCCCCGTGCTTGCTTCGCCGCCCGCAATGCAATGAACTGGCGCTCCACTCTCCTCCTGCTCGTCCTCGCCGCCGGCGCGGCGCTCTACGTCTGGCGCGTGGATTCTACCCGACGGGACTCACGCGAGGCCGCGGTCGCCCGTCGCCTCGTGCTGCCGCTCCCGCCGTCGGGCCAAGTACTCGCGCCGTGGGAGCGCGTCGAGATCGACGGCCCCAATGGCCCGATCCGCCTGCGCGCCGGGGCCGGTGGGCTCGAGTGGTTCGTCGAGGCGCCCGTGGCCGACCGTGCCGACCCGGCGATGGTCGGCGAGTTGCTCGGCGCGATCGAGTTGCTCACGCGCGAGGACACCCTCGCGGGCGCGGCGGATCGCGCGGGAGAGTTTGGCCTCGACCGTCCCGCGATTCGGGTGCGGGCTTGGCGAGAGGGTGGCGGCAAGGATCCCGTGGAGATTCGCTTCGGCCGGCCTACCGCGGTGGAGGAGCGCTATTATGCCCAGCTCGCCGGCTCGCCTGACGTGGTGGTAGTCGGCCCCGAGTTGCGTGAGGTGCTGCTCCGCCGGCCGGACCGCTTCCGCGACCCGCGCCTCACACGCCTGGAGCCGGGCGACGTGGAGCGCATCATCCTGCGCAACGCCGGTGGCGAGATCGAGATGCGCCGCGACCGCGACCGCGGCCGCTGGGAACTGGTCCGCCCGCAGGCCGGGCGTGCCAACGATGAGGCCGTCACCGAGCTTCTTGATCGCGTCGTCGGCGCGGCGGTGCGCGCCTTCGTGGGCGGCAGCGAGGCTGCGCTCGGCACGTCCGACCTGGTGCGCTACGGGCTGGCGGAGCCGCGCGCGGTCGTGCGTCTGGAGCTTCGCCGCACCGCCGGCCGCGAGGGCGGCGTGGCGGAGCTTTCCCTTGGCGCACCCGCGGACAAGGAAACGGCCAAGGAGGCGGTCTTCGCCCGCCTCGTCTCGCCGGGGCGAAGCTTGGTCTGTGCGCTGCCCTCCGTGCTCGATGGGCTGTCGCGCGTCTCGGCCGCGGCCCTGCGCGAGCGCCGCCTGCTCGACGTGAACCCCGACCTCGTGGATCGCATCCGCATCGGCACGCCCGATGGTCGCGAGTTTCTCGTGGCGCGCGCCGGGCGCGGCTGGGTGATCCAGGGTGCCAAGACCATTCCCGCCGAGCCGACCGAGGCGGATCGCCTCCTCAAGACGCTCAACGAGACGCTCGTGCGCGCCTTCGTGGCTGAGGGCAACGATGCCAAGGACCCGGCGCGCGCCGGCCTGCGGCAGGCCGAGGTGCGCGTGACGCTCGCCTCATTCTCTTCCGAGAACACCGCCGAGGGCAGCGCGGGTGAGCAGGTGATCACCTCGCTCGTCCTTGGCCCCAAGCGCGAGGACGGCACGCGCCTCGCCAAGATCGAGCCGGACAACGTGATCGTGGCCTTGGACGCCGCCGTGCGCGACGCGATCCTGGACGACCCGGTGAAATGGCAGCCGCTGCGCCTCTTCGACCCCGCGCCCGGCGAGCTGACTCGCGTGGAGATCTCGGGCCGCGGCCGGGAGCCGGTCACGATCGAGCGCGACGCGGCCGGCGCATGGACCGGCGGCATCACTCCCGACCGCGCCGCCACCGTGGCCGTCACGCTGGCGCGCCTGCGCGCGGTGCGGTGGGCCGGCGTGGTGGAAGCGGCGGACGAGCTGGAAACACCCGTGATCGACTTGCGCGCGACCTTCGCCGGTCGCCCCGCGCCGGTGCATTTGCGCGTGGGCCGGGCGCTGCCCGATGGCACGCGCGCCGCGGAGTTGGTGGACGAGCGCTCCGGGGTCTTCGCGCTGTCGATCCCGGACTACGAGGCTCTTTCACAGGGACTGGGACGGATCGTCGAGCCGCCGAAAAAATGATGGCGGCACCCGGCTCGCACCACTACCGTCCGCGAACTTTCGAGACCGCATGGCCACGCCGAATTCCCCGCAGCCCACCGTTATCACCGTGCCGCCCGTCGGCGACCGGACGCTCACCGCGCGGACGATCTGGATCACCGTGGGCATCGTGGGCCTCGTGCCCTTCGTGATGCTGGCCGTGATCGTGGTCCTGATGATGGCCTCCGGGCACAACATCCTGGACTGGATGGAGTAGGGCCGCCTTCGGCGGAAGGGGTGCAAAATCCAGGCTTCAAGCCTCAAGGAAGCGCGCCCCAGGTGACAACGGAGATCCGACCGCGGCGGAAGGGTGCAAGATTCAGGCTTCAAGCCTCAAGGAAGCGCGGCCAAGGAAAGAAAGGTCGAAGAGAATCAATGGCCACGCGCCTGGCTTTCCGCCTTTTTCCCCTTCGAGCCTTCCCTGAAGCTTGAAGCTTGAAGCTTTCCCCCTTTTATTTCCCGGCCGTGTAGAGCGACACGATGCCGCCGGTGAGTTCCTGGCTCGTCGCCTCGGTCAGACCGGCCCCCTCGATCAGGCGACGCATCGCCCCGCCGCTCGGAAACGCTTCGATCGACTCCGCGAGATAGTCGTAAGCGGGACGCTCACCCGTGATCCAGCCTGCCCAGCGAGGCAGCACGTGGTGCAGATACCAGCGGTAGGGCCGCCGCAGCCAGGATCGCGAGGGCAGCGAGAAATCCAGCACCAGCAAGTGCCCGCTTGGTCGCAGCACGCGGCGCATCTCCGCGAGCGCACCCTCCCAGGAAGCCATGTTGCGCAGGCCGAAGGCGACCGTCACGGCGTCAAAGGTCGCGTCGCGGAAGGGCAAGCGCAGCGCGTCGGCCGCCACGAGGCGCGCGAGTCCGCGCCGCTGCCGGGCCTCGGCGAGCATCGGCGGGCAGAAGTCCGCCCCCGTGACCTCGGTCGCGGGACAAGCCCGCGAGAGCGCCGCCGCGAGCACGCCAGAGCCGGTGGCGAGGTCCAGCAAGCGTGAGGGCTGCCATCCGCGCACGATCCGCGCGGCACGGGCGCGCCACCACGCGTCGAGGCCGCCGGAGAGGAGCGCGTTGGCCCGGTCGTAGCGGCGCGCAATGCGCGTGAACAGCCCGCGCACCAGCGCCGGGTCCTCGCGTGGAGGCGCGGGAGCGGGCTGAGCGGACTGAGCGGGTGGAGCGGTCACGAAGTGGTCATATCTACTTTTTCGGCGCGTTGCGTGCGACGAAATTGACACTCCTCGCCCTTCGTGTCCCCTTCGCGATTAAAGCAAAATTGTTGGTGCCACCGTTCGCGCGAGTCCCTAGCATCTTCCTTGTGAAGCACCCGGCCAAGCCGGCAACCCATCCGCGATTGCCTTTTTGACTGGAATCTAATTCCTGCGCCCGCCGGCCCGTCTTCCTCCCAAACCCACCTCGTTCCACCCAGCCACCCTTCCGCCATGCCGATTTTCCTCGCTGAATCCGCTCCCGGCCTCACCGGCCAGCTCCATCAGAATCCGGTCATTGACTTCTTTCTCAAGGGCGGCCCGATCATGTGGCCCATCCTCGTGGTCTCCATCGTGGCCGTGGCCGTGATCATCGAGCGCGTCATCTGGTGGACGCGCGAGCGCTCGCGCCGCGAGCCGGAGAAGATCGAGAAGGTCTTCGAGGCGGTGGAAACCGGCAATCTTAAGCAGGCCTCTTCGCTCTCGCGTGACTCGCAGGATCCCGTGCTCCGCATGATGTGGCACGGCCTCAACCACTACCACGCCTCCATGGAGGGTGCGCTTCAGGTTGCTTCCGGCATCGAGATTCAGCGTGCCTCGCGCTTCCTGCCGATCATGGACACCATCATCACGCTGGCCCCGCTGCTCGGCCTGCTTGGCACGGTGACGGGCATCATGGGCGCCTTCCAGGCCGTCGGTAAGTCCGGCCTCGACGCCGGCGCGGTCTCGGGCGGCATCGGCGAGGCGCTCATCGCCACCGCGGTGGGCCTCGGCATCGCCATGCTCACGCTGATCCCCTACAATTACTTCTCCTCGAAGGTGGAGCGCCTCAAGTTCGAGCTCGAGACCGCCCTCACCAACGTGATCGTGATGACCGAGTCCATTGGAAAGGAGAAGGCGTCCCATGGCTAGCTCCGGCGGCGGGGGGCGGCCCGCCCCCC
>CALMOL010000488.1 GCA_937871685.1 uncultured Verrucomicrobiota bacterium | reverse complement strand
GCGGGACCGCAGATGGCACGGGAGGGATGGCCGGATGGCTCTTCAAGAACCAAGCGCCCATGCCCGCCGCGAGTCCCAAGGCGAGCAGCGCGGCTGCCGCCAGCCAGCGATGCCGTCGGGCGGGGACCACCGAGATTTCCGCCGCGGCGCGCTGGTGCCTTGCGAGCACGGGGTGAAGCCAGCGAACCACCGGGGAAGCTCCGTCGGCGGGGTTGGCGTCCACCGTGAGCACGCGTGCGGACAGCAGGTGGCAAAAGGTCTCATCCGCGGCCGCCGCGGCGTCCGGGCCGCCGCCGTGCGCGCGAGCTATTTCCGCCCGGAACTCCTCTTCCGCGATCAACGGGGCCGGCCCGGTCCCATCGCCGAGGCGCTCCGCCAGCAGGCGACGCACGGCGGGCGGATGCGGGGCGAGCGCTTGGTCAAGCAGGCCGACGAGGAGGACGTCCACGCGCGCCGGCAGATCTTCGGCGGAAACCTGCGCGGCCCCTGCGCGCGCCGCGTTTAGCTCGGCGCACACGTGGGAGAGCAGCGCCGGCGCGACCTCGATCTTTTCCCAGGACGGGTCGGCCGCCGTGCCGGAAAGGAGCTTGACGACCTGCTTGGCGCTGGCCGCGCGGAAGATGGGCGGCGCGCCGGCTCGGCGCGCGCCCGGCTCGTAAACCGCCTGAAAGGCATCCTCGCCCCGCAGCCCGCCGAGGGGGAACCCGCTCTCCGCCAGCGCCGGAATCTCCTCTTCCCACGGCGTCAGGCCGCCGAGCGCAGCGGAGCGCAGCGAGAGCAGAATGCGGGCGCGGTGCCCGCCGTTTTCCAGCCGGCGTGCGAGTGCCGCATCCTGTCGCAGCAGGCGGTGGAGCACAGCGGGAGGCCGCGGGCTGGCCAGGCAGGACAGTAGCCGGCGCCATTCCTCGGCCACCCGGCCTCCTCGCCGGAGCACGAGGTCGAAGTCATCCACGAGGAAGGCCGGCCACGGCGCGCCGCTCGCTTGGTAGCCGCGCGAGGGGTCATGGAAAAGCAGCCACAGGGTTTCTGGCCAGCCGTGCTCGGCGTGGCGCGCGCGGAAGCGCGCGAGCGTGCGGCGCAGGACGGGATTGAGCCGCGCCAGCATCGCGGCAAAGAGCCTTTCCCCCACCGTCGGTGCCTCGTCCGGCGCGAGCGCATCCACGGGCACGGGCAGCCAGTGCGGGGCCTGCAAGGCGGGTTGCACGCCTGCGCGCAACAGGGAGGTGCGTCCTGCGCCCGCCGGGCCATGCAGAACCGTGAGCGGCCGGCGCGCCAAGTGGTCCAGCAAGGCGGGCAGTTCGGTGGTGCGACCAAAGAAGAGCGCTTGCTCCTGCGCCTGGTGAGGCCGCAGGCCCACCCAAGGAAGCTCCGGACTGGCCGGAACTTCGGACGCCCGGACTTGCCCCGTCGGATGATTGTGCCCCATCGCGCAGCAGACACGCGGCGATGCCGGAGACAAGTGGCGGCCGCGCGTTTTCTCCCGCCGGAACCTTCCTTCGTTTTCACGCGCGGTAGCCCTGCGCGATGGGGCGGCGGCGGCCCATGCCGAACGCGCGGCTCGTCACCTTCAATCCCGGCGCGGCTTGGCGGCGCTTGTATTCGGCGAGGTCCACCAGGCGCAGCACGCGGCGGACGGTCGGCTCGTCGAAGCCGCGCGCGATGATCTCGGCCGAGCCGAGGTTGTCCTCCACGTAGAAGTCGAGGATCGCGTCGAGCACGTCGTAGGGCGGCAGCGAGTCCTGGTCGGTCTGGTTCGGGCGAAGCTCGGCGGAGGGCGGCTTCTCGATGGTGGCGCGCGGGATGACTTCCTGGCCGCGGTCGGCGTTGATCCAGCGCGACAAGCGATACACCCACGTCTTCGACACGTCGGAGATCACGGCGAGGCCGCCGCACATGTCGCCGTAGAGCGTGCAGTAGCCGACGGCCAGCTCGCTCTTGTTTCCCGTGGTCAGCAAGAGGTGGCCGAACTTGTTCGACAAGGACATCAGCGTGATGCCGCGCAGGCGCGCCTGCATGTTTTCCTCCGTCACGTCCTCCGGGCGGCCGGCGAATTCCTGCGCCAGGCCAGCGCGCACCGTCTTCCACGCCTCAGTGATCGGGATGGTGGTGTGGCGGATGCCCAATCTCTCGGCGAGCGCGCGCGCGTCGAGGACGCTGCCCTCGGAGGAATACGGGCCGGGCATGAGCACGCCGAGGACGTTCTCCGCGCCGAGCGCGTCCGCGGCCAGCGCGGCGACGAGCGCGGAATCGATGCCGCCGCTCAGGCCGAGCACGGCGGTCTTGAAGCCGCACTTGCGCAGGTAGTCGCGCACGCCGAGCACGAGGGCGCGGTGAAGGTCGCGCTCCTCGCCGTCGGGACGCTCGGCGCTCAGCTCGTCGGTGCCGGGCGCGGCGAGGTCCACCACGCGCACTTCCTCGTCCATCGCGGCGAGCCGGGCGGACACGCGGCCGTGGGCATCGACGCAGAAAGAGTGACCGTCGAAGACCAGCTCGTCGTTGGCGCCCACCGTGTTGCAGTAGGCGAAGGGCACGCCGTGGCGCGCGGCCAAGCCGGCCACCATGCGGCGGCGGCGGGCGGGCTTGCCCACGTCGTAGGGCGAGGCGGAAAGGTTGAGGATGAGCGTTGCGCCCTCGTTGATGAGCCGCTCCACCGGGTCGGCGAGATAAAGATGCCGCGGCAGCCAGGCGTCGGTCCAGATGTCCTCGCAAATCGTCACGCCCACGCGCCGGCCGGCGATCTCCACGGGCGCGACGCTCTCGGCCGGCTCGAAGTAGCGTGCTTCGTCAAACACGTCATACGTGGGCAGCTGCGACTTGCGCACGATCTGCCGCGCGTGGCCCTTTTGCAGCACGGCGGCGGAGTTGTGGAAGAACTGGCCGGGGGCGAGGCGCGCGCGCGGCTCCACGAAGCCCACCACGAGCGCCGGTCCGCCCTCGGCCTGCACGATCGCTTCCAGGCGGTCGAGTTCCTCCAGCTGCGTGGGCACGAAGCGGGACTGGAAGAGGAGGTCACGCGGCGGGTAACCGGTGAGCGCCAGTTCGGGCGCGAGCACCGCGTCCGCGCCGGCCGCGGCGGCGGCGCGCCACGCCGCGAGCACCTTGGCGGCGTTGCCGGCGAGGTCGCCGACGAGAGGATTGAGCTGGGCGAGGCCGATCTTCATGCGGGGGAATCGCCCCGCCTCGCGCGACCGGCAAGCCCCGCTGACTCAGCGCCGGGCGGGCGCGGCGGCCGGCTTTTGATACTTGGCGTTCAGCGCCTTGTCGCCCGCGTCCACCACGTTCCGATAAAACCACACCAGACAGGCCAGGCCCGCGCCGGCCACGGCGGAGATCACGACTTTTTGGAAGAATGAATTACCGAGCATGATGAGCGAGGGCCGCAGCCTTTCGCACAGCAAGCCCCGCGCCGCAACGCCGGAGGGCGCGTCCGCGGAAAGCAATGTCATGTCGCGGGAAACCCTGCCAGAGTTGCGCGTTGGCCTGCGATGCGTAGCCGAAAGGACCCCGCGCGGGTCTCATCCTTCCTCTGATGCGCCCCAAACGCCGAATCATTTTCTGGATCCTGCTCGTTGCTCTCGTTGCGGTGGGCGGATGGTGGTTTGTCGCCCGGCGGAGTAGCGCCGCGTCCGGCTCGGGAGGAGCGCCTGGCCGACAAGGCCGCGGCTCCTTCGGCGGCGGCCCGGTGCCGGTGGTGGCGGGCGAGGTGAAGAAGCAGGACGTGCCCGTGTGGCTCGACGGCATCGGCACCGTGCAGGCCTTCAACACCGTCACCATGCGCGCCCGCGTGGACGGCGAGATCCAGAAAATCGCCTTCACCGAGGGCCAGGATGTGAAGGCCGGCGACCTCCTCGCCGTGATCGATGCGCGCCCGCTCCAAGCCGCGGTCACTCAGGCCGAGGCCAAGAAGAAGCAGGACGAGGCGCTGCTCGCCAACGCGCGCGCCGTGCTCGCGCGAAACACGGACCTCATCCAAAAGCGGGTCCTCGACCAGCAGACTTTTGACACTTCCAAATACCAAGCCGACCAACTCGCCGCCCAGGTCCAGGCCGACCAGGGCGCGCTGGACGCCGCGAAGGTCCAGCTCGACTACACGCGGGTCATCGCGCCCATCGACGGACGCACCGGGGTGCGCCTCGTGGACGCGGGCAACGTGGTGCGGGCCAGCGACCAGACCGGCATCGTGGTGATCACCCAGCTCAAGCCCGTCTCGGTCGTCTTCACGCTGCCGGAAGCGAACTTGCGCGCCATCCGCGACCGCCAGGCCGCCGCGCCGGACGAGCCGGTGAAGGTCGTGGCGCTCGACCGCGCCAACACCGCCTCCCTGGCCGAGGGCACCCTCACCGTAGTGGACAACCAGATCGACCAGACCACCGGCACCATTCGCCTCAAGGCGACCTTCGCCAACGAGGACCTCCGCCTGTGGCCGGGCCAGTTCATCAACGCACGCCTGCTCGTGGACGTGAAAAAGGGCGGCCTCATCGTGCCGGCGAACGTGATCCAGCGCGGCCCGCAGGGCTCCTACGCCTACGTCATCAAGCCCGACCTGACCGCCGAGATGCGCCCCGTGAGCGTGGCGCAGACCGAGGACGGCATGGCGCTCGTGGACAAGGGCCTCAATGAGGGCGAGCGCGTCGTCGTGGACGGTCAATACAAGCTCCAGCCCGGCGGCAAGGTAGAGATTTCCGGCGCGCCCCGCCAAGGCGGCAAACCTACCGGCGATGGCGGCAAGCCCGGCGAGCCGGGCATGAAGCCCGAGGGCGAAGAGAAAAAAGCCTCGCCCGGCGAGGGAACTTCCGAGGGCACCCAGCGCCGCGGCCGCCGCTCCCGCGAGGGCGGGGGCACCCCCGAGCCCAACAAGTCGCCGGCCTCCTAATCCTAAGACCGATGTTTCACCACAGAGGACACAGAGATTGCCGAGGACCGAGGAGAAGAACGGGATGTTGAACCACGAAGAACACGAAGGGGCTTCAAAACTCAAAACCTCTCTTTCGTGCTCTTCGTGTCCTTCATGGTGACTCTTCAGCCTGCGTGCTGATCGATTCGCTACCTCCTCACCGACACCCCTTTTGCCTCCTCCTCAGTCCTCTGTGATCTCTGTGTCCTCTGTGGTTAAGTTTTTTCCGTCGTGAACATTTCCGAGCCGTTCATCCGCCGTCCCGTCGCCACCTCGCTGCTCATGGTGGGCGTGGTGCTCCTCGGGGCGCTCGGCTACAAGCTCCTCCCGATCTCGGCCCTGCCGGCGGTGGACTTCCCCACGGTGCAGGTCTCGGCGCAGTATCCGGGCGCGTCGCCGGACGTGGTTGCGTCCACCGTCACCGCGCCGTTGGAGCGGCAGTTTGGCCAGATCGCCGGGCTGGCCTCGATGAACTCGACCTCGACCTTCGGGGCCACGTCCATCACGCTGCAATTCAACCTCGACCGGAACATCGATGTGGCCGCGCAGGACGTGCAGGCCGCCATCAACGCCGCCGGCGGCGTGCTCCCACGCCTGCCGAACCCGCCGACCTACAACAAGGTCAACCCGGCCGACACTCCGATCCTCACGCTCGAGATCACCTCGGAATCGCTGCCCTTGGATAAGGTCAACGACTTCGCCGACACCCTCCTCGCGCAAAAACTCTCCGAGGTCACCGGCGTCGGCCTCGTCACGATCCAGGGCCGGCAAAAGCCCGCGGTGCGCGTGCAGGTGAATCCCGCCGCTGCCGCCTCCATCGGCCTCTCGCTGGCGGACGTCCGCAACCTCATCACGCAGGCCAACGTCAACGCGCCCAAGGGCTCCTTCGATGGCACGCGCCAGTCCTTCACCATCGGTTCGAACGACCAGCTCGCCTCCGCCTCGGCCTACCGCGACCTCATCATCGCCTACAAGAACGGCGCGCCCGTGCGCATGTCGGACATCGGCCAGGTGATCGACTCGGTGGAGAACGACCAGCTCGCCGCCTGGGTCGGCACCGCGCGCACCGACCGGCCGGCCGTGCTCCTCGACATCCAGCGCCAGCCCGGCGCGAACATCATCGAGACGACCGACCGCATCAAAGAGTTGCTCCCCAAGCTTACCTCTACCATCCCGCCCGCGGTGAAGGTCCGCATCCTCGCCGATCGCACCGAGACGATCCGCGCGTCCGTCCACGACGTGCAGTTCACCCTCGCGCTCACCGTGGTGCTCGTGGTTGCCGTGATGTTCGTCTTCCTGCGGAAGCTGTGGGCCACGGTCATCCCCTCGGTGGCGCTGCCGCTCTCGCTCATCGGCACCTTCGGCGTGATGTATCTGGCCGGGTTCTCGCTCGATAACCTTTCGCTGATGGCGCTGACCATCTCCACAGGCTTCGTGGTCGATGACGCCATCGTGATGATCGAGAACATCGTGCGCCACATCGAGATGGGCGAGAAGCCGCTCGAAGCCTCGCTCAAGGGCGCCTCGGAGATCGGCTTCACGGTGGTGTCGCTCAGCGTGTCGCTCATCGCGGTGTTCATTCCGCTCTTGTTCATGACCGGCATCGTGGGGCGGTTGTTCCGCGAGTTCGCCATCGTGCTCAGCGTGGCCGTGGTGGTCTCGGCGCTCATCTCCCTGACGCTCACGCCGATGATGTGCGCCAAGCTCCTCAAGCCCGAGGACGAGCACAAGAAGCCCGGTCGCTTCCTCCAGGCCACCGAGCGCTTCCTCGAAGGGATGCTCCGCTGGTATGAGCACGGTCTGAAGTGGGTCCTGCGCCACCAGTTCTTCACGCTGCTCATCTCGGCGGCCACGCTCGTGGCGACGCTCCTCCTCTACGTGATCATCCCGAAGGGCCTGCTCCCGCAGCAGGACACCGGCATGATCCTCGGCGTCACCGACGCCGCGCAGAACATCTCCTTCCGCGCGATGGTGGAGCGCCAGCGCCGCGTCTCCGACATCATCCGCCAGGATCCCGACGTGGCCGCCGTCGCCTCCGCCGTGGGCGCGGGCGGCTCGGCGAACTCGACGGTAAACGCCGGTCGCCTCCAGATTGTCCTCAAGCCGCTGGCGAAGCGCTCCGCCAAGGCTGATGTGATCGCCGTCCGACTGCGCGAGGCCACGCAAGGCGTGGAAGGCATCTCGCTCTTCCTCCAGGCCGTGCAGGACCTGCAAATCGACACGCGCGTGTCGCGCACGCAGTTCCAATATGTGCTTCAGGACGCCGATGCCGCCGAACTGAACGAGTGGGCCCCCAAGCTCCTCGCCAAGCTCCGCGACCGCCCCGAGCTCGCCGACGTGGCCAGCGACCAGCAGAGCGGCGGCCTCCAGCTTTCCATCGACGTGGACCGCGAGAAGGCCTCGCGCCTTGGCGTGGCGATGCAGTCGATCGACGACGCGCTCTACGACGCCTTCGGCCAGCGGCAGGTCTCGACGATCTTCACGCAGCTCAACCAGTTCCGCGTGATCCTCGAGGCCGAGCCGCAGTTCCGCACCTCGCCCGACGTGCTGGACAAGATCTACGTGAAGGCCACGCCCGCGGGATCTCAGCCCACCAGCACCGGCTCCACCGGCGCGCCGGCCGCGGCCGGTCCCACGTCCACGAGCACGACGTCCATCGCCGCGGGCTCGCTGGTGCCCTTCTCCGCCTTCGCCACGATGCGTCTGACCAACGCGCCGCTGGCCATCTACCACGCGGCGCAGTTCCCCTCGGTCACGCTTTCCTTCAACCTCGCCCCCAACCGCTCCCTTTCCGATGCGTTGCCGGCGATTCAGCAGGCTGAAAAGGAGATCGGCCTGCCCGAATCCGTGGCGACGGCCTTCTCCGGCTCGGCGGCCGAATTCCGCTCCTCGCTCGCCTCGCAGCCGTGGCTGATCCTCGCGGCGATCGTGGTGATCTACATCGTGCTCGGCGTGCTCTACGAGAGCTACATCCACCCGATCACCATCCTTTCCACGCTCCCCTCGGCCGGCGTGGGCGCGCTGCTCGCGCTGATGATCTGCGGGATCGACTTCTCCCTCGTCGCGCTGATCGGCATCATCCTGCTCATCGGCATCGTGAAGAAGAACGCGATCATGATGATCGACTTCGCCCTCGACGCCGAGCGCGAGCAGGGCATGGCCCCCGAGGAATCCATCTACCAGGCGTGCCTGCTGCGCTTCCGCCCGATCATGATGACCACCGCCGCCGCCCTGCTCGGCGCGCTGCCCCTCGCCTTGGAAAACGGCACCGGGTCCGAGCTGCGCCGGCCGCTGGGCGTTTCCATCGTGGGCGGCCTGATCCTCTCGCAGTTCCTCACGCTCTACACCACGCCGGTGATCTACCTCTACATGGAGCGCCTCCGCCTGCGCATCGCCACGTGGCGCGGCAAGCCCGCCGAGGAACACGATCACGAGCCTGACCACGAGCCGAAGCCCGATCCCGGCCCCGTGCCCGAACTGGCTGGAATCCGCCATCGCCTCATCAAGGTGGGCACGAACGGAGCGTAATTTTCGCCCGCGGATTTCTCCGTTATCATTTCACCATGAGCGCCCATCACGCCGAAGCAACCGTCGCCGCGGACGGCAGCGTCTTGATCCCGAACGTTCCGTTTCCATCCGGTCAAGCCGTCGAGGTCATCGTGCAACCACGAGCAGAGACATCCGTGGAAGAGGCTGATCTTTGGAAGACGATGGCTGGCAAGCCGTTTACCTACATTGATCCTTACGAACCGGCGGTGCCGCCGGAAGACTGGGAGGTTTACCGGTGACCCTGCTCGACACGCATATCTGGGTGCGGTGGTTCCAAATGGATCCCTCGCTGCCGGCCGCGTGTCAGGATTACCTGCGGGAACATTTGTCTGAGGGGTTTTACGTCAGCCTCATCTCCTGTTGGGAGGTGGCGAAACTTGTCCAGATCGGAAGATTGAATTTGCCCCTTCCGACGCTGAAGTGGATTCGAGGCGCGTTGCTTCGTCCGGGCGTCGAGTTGGTGGAACTGACACCGGAGATCGCGGTGGAAGCCACTCAGTTGCCCAAGCCGTTTCACCGTGATCCGGCGGATGAAATCATCGTCGCTACTGCGCGCGTCCGAAATGTTCCGTTGCTGACGTTGGATCGGAAAATCCTCGCCTATCCGCATGTGCGAATCGCGGACACAAAATCACCGGGGCCGAAGTCCGCGAATGGAGCGGATAAATCCTGACCCGTCCGCTTTCCCTAACCATGAGCATTTCCGAGCCATTCATCCGCCGGCCGGTGGCGACCACGCTGCTGTCCATCGGCCTGCTGCTGCTCGGCGGGGTCGCCTACCACTTCCTGCCCGTCGCGCCGCTGCCGAAGGTCGAGTTCCCCTTCGTCGGCGTGGGCGTCAACCAGCCGGGCGTGGACCCGGCCACGGCCTCCGCCTCGCTCGCCGCGCCCCTGGAAAAGCGCCTCGGCCAGATCCCCGGCGTCACGGAGATGACGGCCTCCTCCTCGCTGGGCAACGCCAACATCTCCATCCAGTTCGACCTCAACCGCTCGGTGGACGACGCCGCGCGCGACGTGCAGGCCGCCATCAACGCCGCCGCTGGCGACCTTCCCACCGGCCTCCCGAACCCGCCCACCTACCGCAAGGCCAACCCCAACGACTCGCCCGTGATGGTGCTGGCCATGACCAGCCCCTCACGCCCGCTCTCGGAGGTTTACAACCTCGCCGACCAGCTCGTCGCCCAGCGCATCCTCCAGGTCTCTGGCGTCTCGCAGGTCAGCATCGGCGGCGGTGCCAAGTCCGCCGTGCGCGTTTCCGCGAATCCCGCCGCCCTCGCCGCGATGGGCCTCTCGATGGAGGACCTCCGCGCCGCCATCGCCGCCGCTAACGTCAACCTTCCGAAAGGCTCGCTCGACGACGGCCGCGAGACCTACGTCATCGCCGCCAACGATCAGCTTCCCAAGGCCGACCTCTACCAGGATCTCATCGTCTCGCGCCGCGCGGACGGCCGCGCCGTCTTGCTGCGCGACGTGGCCACCGTCACCGACAGCGTGGAAAACGTGCGCGGCGCCGGCTGGTTCAACGGCCAGCGCGCCATCCTCCTGCCCGTCCTCAAGCAGGCCGAGGCCAACATCATCGAGACGGTGGACGCCGTGCGCGACCTCCTGCCTCAACTCCAGCGCTGGCTGCCGCCGGACACGAAGCTTGCGATCCTCTCGGACCGCACCGGCACCATCCGCGCGTCGGTCAACGACGTGCAGCTCACCCTCGTCATCACGATGGGCCTCGTGGTGGTGGTGATGTTCCTCTTCCTGCGCCGGATGTGGCCCACCGTGATCGCTGGCGTGACGATGCCGCTCGCCCTGGCTGGCACCTTCGGCGTGATGTGGCTGTGCGACTTCTCGCTCAACAATCTCTCGCTGATGGCGCTCACGATCTCCACGGGCTTCGTGGTGGACGACGCCATCGTGGTCATCGAGAACATCGTGCGCCACATCGAGAAGGGCGAAACACCCTTCCAGGCCGCGCTCAAGGGAGCGCGCGAGATCGGTTTCACCGTGATGTCCATCTCGCTCTCGCTGGTGGCCGTCTTTATCCCGCTTCTTTTCATGGGCGGCCTCATCGGGCGGCTCTTCCACGAGTTCGCCGTCACGCTCTCGGTGGCCATCCTCGTGTCCGGCGTGGTCTCGCTCACGCTCACGCCGATGATGTGCGCGAAGCTGCTGCGCGGCGGCAAGGACATGCACGGCCGCCAGGACTCGTGGATCTACCGCACCACGGAAGGCGCCTTCAACGCGTTGCTTCACGGCTACGAGCGCGGGCTGAAGTGGGTGCTGCGCCACCCGCGGCTCATGCTCGGCGTCACCGCGGTCACCGTGGCCCTTACGGTGTGGCTCTACGGCGTGGTGCCCAAAGGCTTCTTCCCGCAGCAGGACACCGGCCTGCTCATCGGCATCTCCGAGGCCGCGCAGGACATCTCCTTCGGCGCCATGAGCGAGAAGCAGCTCGCCGTCGCCAAGATCATCGGCGACGACCCCGCCGTGGCCGCGGTGGGTGCCTTCCTCGGCGGCGGCTCGGTGAACAACGGCCGCATGTTCATCTCGCTCAAGGAGCCGAAGGACCGACCGGGCGTCACCGGCTTCGACGTGGTCAACCGCCTCCGGCCCAAGGTGGCGCACATGGTCGGCGTGAGCGTCTTCATCAACCCCGTGCAGGACATCCGCGTCGGCGGCCGCGGCGGGCGCGGGCTTTACCAGTATTCGCTCACCAGCCCCAGCCTCGACGACGTGAACACCTGGGCGCCGCGCCTCGTGGACAAGCTGAAGACCTACAAGCAGATCACCGACGCGAACACCGACCAGCAGTTCCGCGGCCTGCAGACCGACGTGGTCGTGGACCGCGACGCCGCCGCGCGCCTCGGCGTGCAGCCGCAGGCCATCGACGCCACGCTGAACTCCGCCTTCGGCCAGCGGCAGGTTTCGGTGATCTACACGCAGCAAAACCAATTCCGCGTGGTGCTGGAGGTCGATCCCTCCTACCGGCAAGATCCCACCGCACTGGACAAGGTTTACGTGAAGGCGGCCGGCGGCGCGCTCGTGCCGCTCTCGGCCGTCGCCCGGTTCCAGGAAACGAACACCGCCCTCTCGGTGAACCACCAGGGCCAGTTCCCCGCCGTCACGGTTTCCTTCAACCTCGCCCCCGGCGTGGCCCTGGGCGAGGCCTCCGATCTTGTCGATCGCGCGGTGCGCGAACTCGGGATGCCTTCAAGCATCCGCGGCGCGTTCCAGGGCACCGCGCAAGTCTTCCAGGCCTCGCTTTCCACGCAGCCGATCCTGATCCTCACCGCGCTGATCGCCGTCTATATCGTGCTGGGAATGCTCTACGAGAGCCTGATCCACCCGCTCACCATTCTCTCCACGCTTCCCTCCGCCGGCCTCGGCGCGCTGCTCGCGCTCTTGGTCACGGGCGACGAGCTCTCGGTGGTCGGCATCATCGGCATCATCCTGCTCATCGGCATCGTGAAAAAGAACGCCATCATGATGGTGGACTTCGCCCTGGAAGCCGAGCGGAGCCGCGGGGCCACGCCCGAGGAATCCATCTACGAGGCCTGCGTGGTGCGCTTCCGCCCGATCATGATGACCACCATGGCCGCCCTCTTCGGCGCGTTGCCGTTGGCCATCGGCATGGGCGCCGGCAGCGAGCTGCGCCGCCCGCTGGGAGTCACCATCGTGGGCGGCCTGATCGTCTCCCAGATGCTCACCCTCTACACCACCCCGGTGATCTACCTCTATCTCGACCGCGCGCGCCAACGCTGGCACAAGCGCCGCGAGAAAAAGGCCGAGGCCACGTCCGCCCAGCCTTCCCCCGCGCCCGCCAAGGCGTGACGTTGGCCGGGTTGTAGAGGCGGCTCTGTCCGCGAATGCGGACGTGCCGCCTATGGAATTCTTCCCGGGTGGCCGCTGCTTTTTCATTCTCATCTACGGCGGCCACCCCAAAGAAAGATTGAGGCGGCACGTCCGCATTCGCGGACAGAGCCGCCTCTACAACAGAAGACAACCCAGCGCGATTGCTGTCCCCGCGGTGCCGTGAGAATCTTCCGCATGCCGGCCGCCTTGCCCGTTGCTCCGTTCGCGCCCCCGCCCTTCGAACAGGCGGCTGCGGCCCTGCGCGCCATCGGCGAGCGCCACCCGGAAATCACCCGGCTGGAAATCTTCGGCTCGGTCGCCGCGGGTCGGGCGGACGTCGGCAGCGATTTGGATGTTTTCGTCGTTTACGCGCCAAATCTGCCGGGCGGCGGCTTTGCCCATGTGGGCAGGTTGCTCGACTTGGCCGAGGAAATGGAGGCGGCCGTTGGCGTGAAGGTGGACCTCCATGAGCGCAAGAACGCCGAGCGTTGCGAGAATCCCATCCGCAGCGCTTCCGCGCTTGGCGGCGCGCGCCTTGTTTATGGCACGTGACCGAAAAGACCTCCTCTTGGACATCGTGCGGGAAGCGCGCGATGTGCAGTCATTCGTGACCGGCTGCGATTGGAAGCAATTCGAGAGCGATCGGATGCGTCAAAAGGCGGTCCTGTGCTCGCTGGGCAATATCTCGGAGGCCGCCAAGCGGTTGGACGAATCCACTCGGGCGAGCTTGGTCGCGGCAGGCATCCCGCTGCGCGACATCAGTGGAATGCGCAGCATCTTCATTCACGAGTATTGGCGGACGGACGTGGAGTTGCTTTGGAAGACTGCCACCGAGGACATGGAACCGCTGCTTGCTGCCGTCGCCCCGCTCCTGCCGGTGAGCATCGATCCAAATCCGCCGGAGAACGTTTGACCTGCCGAGCATCTTCCTTCTTTCAGGCCCAAAAGCCAGCGCAAGCGCCGCGCGAAGAGGGTCGCGTCCGCCCCCCAAGCGCTCGCCCACGCCTGCCGCCGCGCGGCAGCGGCCGGGGTTGTCGAGGCGGGGCGGTGCG
>CALMOL010000487.1 GCA_937871685.1 uncultured Verrucomicrobiota bacterium | reverse complement strand
CAGCTGCCTTCTCGCCCTCGGTGTTGCGTTTCGTGTCAAAGGCGAAGTAGGGAATGTCCTGCCCGTCCATCGTCGGCAGCGGAGGCTTGCCGGCCTCTCCGTCCTTCTCGCTCTTCGCCAGCGTGTCCTCCGAAGACTGGAAGTCCGGGTTTTCCGGGGGCTTCTCGGACTTCTGATTGGGATTCGTGCCGATGTATTCGAGCGGCTTTTTCTTTTCCTCCTCGGCGGCGGGTGGCGTCGGGGTTGGCTCCTCGATCTGTAGGTCAGGCGGCTTGTCCGGCTTCGCCACAGCGTAGTCCCGGGCGTCGGGGAGGAGCGGGATCACCGCCGCGAACATCAGCAGGATGACGGCGTGCACGCCGATGGCGATCCCCACCGCCCATAAGGCGCGTCGGCGCGCCGGGGTCAGGAATTCGGAAGGGCGGTCGGCGAGGGTCGACACCGAGGGGGACGTGAGAAGTGAAAAGTGAGAGGTGGGCAGAGTGCGCGGCCCTGGAACCGGGCGGGGCTGGAATGGTTACAGGCGGGCGGCCGGGAAGCTACTTGTCACCTCTCACCTCTCACTTCTCACGTCCGCCCCGAGTCATGTCCGCCACGTGCGCTTCTGGCGGCGAGATGTTTTACGATTGGAAGGGCGGCAGAATGACCCCGTCGCGCATCTCGGGAACGAGGGGGAGGGACGACACGCGCGCGCACCAAGAAACGTCCTCGCCGAGCCCGATGCGGACCAAGCGTCGGCCATTCACCGTCGAGCGCAGACAGGCGTAAGGCTCATGGCCATGCCTTTGGTGGAGGAGCGAGACGAGCTGGCCGGCGTCGGTCGGCTCGGCCTCGGGCAGGCGCGCCATGAGCGACCCGGCGGCGAGGGCATCCTCCGTGGAAAAGTGCTGATGGGTGCCCGCGCAGTTGAGGAGGAGGCGCGAGGGGGAGGAGGCGCGGAGGTAAGCGGCGAGCGCATCGAGGTTGAGCAGCGCGCCGACCAGCACGCGCGGAGCGCCGGCCACGGCGCGCAGGGCGAAGGTGCCGTTGGAGGTGGTGTGGACGATTTCGCGCCCGCCGACGGCCTCGCGGGTGAATTCCCGCGGCGAATTCCCGAGGTCGAAGCCCTCGGCCTTCACGCCGTTTCGCTCGCCGGAGAGGAGCGCGCCGGCGCGGCTGCCGTGGAAAGCCCGCGTGGCCTCGAGGTCGCCCAGCGGGTGAATGGCGGCCGCACCGTTGGCCAAGGCGGTGAGGATGGTGGAGGTGGCCCGGAGAACGTCGAAGACGACCGCGGTGGTCTCGGCAAGGTCGCGTTGCGGCAGGAGCGCAATCTCGGCGGGCGTGAGGATGACTTCGATCTGCATCGGCAGCGGCAAAGGCGCGGAAGATAGGGGCGCGGCCCGAAAATGCGAGGAGCGCATGCGGTCGCCCGCTGGGGGCTTGGCGGCGCGGTCGCCAACTGGTCGCCGCCCTGTCACTCCGCTGGCGGAGACGCGGTGGCCACCCTACGGTCGTCGGCGGTGGGTCCGGCGCATTTTCCCGATCTTTGGCAGGCGCAGGCCGTGACCGCGCTCCGCGCCGGCGCGGACGTGGTGGTCCACGCGCCGACGGGCGCGGGCAAGACCCACGTCTTCGAATTGTTCCTGCCTAGCGTGAAGGGCCAGGCCGTCTTCACCGTGCCGACGCGGGCGCTGGCCAACGACAAGCTCGCCGAGTGGCGCGCCCGCGGCTGGGACGTGGGGATCGCCACCGGCGACGCGGCGGAAAACCTCGGGGCGCGCTTGATCGTGGCCACGCTCGAAACGCAAAAGGGCCGCTTTCTTCGCGGCGACGGCCCGCGCCTGCTCGCGGTGGACGAATACCAGATGCTCGGCGACGCCCAGCGCGGCGCGGCCTACGAGCTGGTGATCGCGCTCGCGCCGCCCGAGACGCAGTTGCTGCTGCTCTCGGGCAGCGTGGCGAACCCGCAGGCCGTGGTCGATTGGCTGCGCCGCCGCGGCCGGCGGGCGGAAGTCGTCGCGACCCACACCCGGCCGGTCCCACTGGACGAGGCGGACGTTCATTCCCTGCCTGCCCCGCGCGATGAGGCTCGCATGCGCTCCGCGTGGGGACGGCACGTCCAGCGCGCGCTCCTCGCGGGCCTGGGTCCGGTGCTGCTCTTCGCGCCGCGACGGCAGGCCGCGGAGGACTTGGCGCGAGAGCTTGCCGGCGCCCTGCCGCCGCCGGTCGTGCCCTTGTCGCTCTCTTCCGCGCAAGCGGCGCTGGCGGGGGAGGGCCTCGCGAAGCTGCTGCGCCGCCGCGTGGCGTGGCATCACTCGGGCCTGCCCTACGCGGTGCGGGCCGGGCTGGTGGAGCCGCTGGCGAAGGCGGGCCAGCTCCGCGCCGTGGTGGCCACGAACGGCCTCGCGGCGGGCGTCAATTTTTCCCTGCGCTCGGTGCTCGTGACCGACACGCGCTACACGGTGCGCGGCGGCGAGCGGCAGCTCCAGCCGGAGGAACTGCTGCAGATGTTCGGCCGGGCGGGGCGCCGCGGCCTCGATGACGCCGGCACGGTGCTCGTGGCCCCGGGGAAGCCGCGGCTCGCGGACGCTCGCCCGCGGCACCTGCGGCGCCCGCCGGAGGTGGACTGGCCGGCGATGATCGGCGTGATGCACCACGCCGCGGGGCGCGGCGACGACCCGCTGGCCGCGGCCGTTACGTTGGCCGGCGGCTTGTTCTCGGGCGTGGCGGTGCCGCTGGGCATCGAGGGCTGCCTCGCGGACCCCGTGGCGCGGCCGTGCGGGCTGCGCGTGGATGCGGAGCGGGCGCGCCTGGTGCGCTCGCTGGCCGCGGAAATGTTGAATTCCCGCGGGGAGTGGGAGCCGCGCGCGGACGAGAAGAAAGTGCCGTTGGGAGAGCTACTGGCTTTGGCGGGGCCGTCAGACCTATCCGTCCCATGGGACCTATATGACCCATGGGGCGCATGTGGCACGCGCGGGCCATGGCGGCCAGCCATCCGGGACGCCGCATTCTGGCGGATGCACGCCATCGGGCGCGGGGCGCTCTGCCGGCTGGAGGGCGGAGCGTATGGCCGGGAGGTGGCGCTCGCCACGCGCCTCGGGGACGGCGCGGTGCGGCTGGCGCCCTCCTTGCGTCCCGTGCTGCGCGAGCGGTGGGGCGCGGAGCATTGCCCGCGCGGCTGGCGGATGTCGGCGGAGGGTCTGGAGCGGCACGTTTGGCCGCTCGCGCCGGTGCTGTGCGGCGGCGGCGCGGCCGTGCCGGGGCTGGTCGAGCGCGCGGGGACGATCTTCGCGCGCTGCGACTTCTCGGCCACGGTGTTCCCCGCGCGACGCGACCGTCACGGCGCGGCGCTCTTCGCTCCGCCCGAGCGACGCGACTTTCCGCGCGTGTGCCAAGGCTGCGAGCGACGGCCGGTCTGCGAAGCAAGCGATCCGACGCTCACTCCCGTGCTCGCCTGGCGGCAGCTCGGACTGATCGAGCCTAATGGCACGCCGACGCGGCGCGGCGTGATCTTCTCGTTCTTCTTCCGCGGGGAGGGACTGGCGATCGCGGCCGCGCTGGAGGACGAGGTGTATCCGATCGCCGACCTCGTCTTCGACCTCGCCAACCTTCGCGCCGGCCATCGCTTCGCGGAGGAGGGCGAGCACGCCGGCGGCGCGCGGCTGGGCTGGCGCTGCCTCCAGGCCTACGAGCGCGCGGATCACCCGCCGTATCTGGAAATGGGCCTGCCGCCGGAATACGGCGAGGGTGCCTCGGAATGGGTGCGCGCCCGGCACTCGGGACGAACGCTCCGGCCGGAAGGCAGCGAGCTGCTGCGCGCGGGCGACATCGAGCGCGCCGAGACCGAGTGGCGCTCGATTTTGCGCCAGACGGTCCACGCGCCCGATCATCCGTGGGAACGGTGGCGGGAGCTCCAAGCAGCCGCGCGGGCGATCCTCGGCGCCACGCCCGCCGCGCCGCCCGCGAGATTTCCGCCGCTGCTGCCGGAGCAGACGCGGCCGGTGGAGATCGGGTTCGGCCGAAGAATTCAGTGACGAAACGCCGGCCCGAAGGCCCGCGGGATGACTTCGGAGCAAATCACGCTCACGGCGATCAAGGCAAGCGAGGCGGCCAGCACCCAGCGCACGTAGGGGCGCTCCTTCCAGCGGCAGACCATCTGGGTCCAGATGGACGGCCCGCGATGATCTCGAAGCAAGCGAGGAAGGCTTCGCATTCGCTCAACCCATGAGCCTTCCAAAGGCTGTCGCGTCCCCTCTTGCCTTTCCCGCGTCTCCGCGGGGCTGGGCGACACGAACGCCAGCAGTCCCGCGACGAGTCCCAGGCTTCCCACGTAGCCGGTCAGGACGCCCAGCGCGAGATTCACGGCGACGAGCGTTTCCGTAGGCATGGGCAAAGGTGCGCCGTCAGGTTTGCCGATCAAGGAGCTTCGGCGGAAGCGAGGCCTTCGCCGATGGTGGCGGCGGCCCAAGCGATCTCCTCGTCGCTGACGATGAACGGCGGCGAGATCGAGAGGACGTTTCCCGCCGGGCCGCCGGCCAGGAGGATGAGACCGGCGCGCAGCGCGGCCTTCACGGCGCGGATGGACGAGGCGGGGTCAGGGCGCAGGTCTTCCGGCGCGCGCATCACGATTTCGGCTCCAATCATCAGCCCGCGCCCTCGCACGTCGCCGATCTTTGGCGAATTCAACTCGCGCAACGCGTCGCGCAGGGCGCGACCCTTCGCGAGCACCTCGTCGGCGAGGCCCGGAGCTTCGAGCGCGTCGAGCGACGCCAGCGCCATCGCGCAGCCGCCGGGATGGCCGAGGTAGGTGCTCGTGTGCAGCGCCTCCCCGGTGGACTCCGGCCAGGCGTCCATCACCTCGGAGCGGCCCACGCACGCCGAGAGCGGGAACCCGCCGGTGAGCGCCTTGCCGAGGCAGATGAGATCGGGCACGACCCCCGCGGCGTCCGCGGCGAAGCGCGGGCCGGTGCGGTGGAAGCCGGTGTAGATCTCGTCGAAGACGAGCAGCGCGCCGTGCACGTCGCACGCGGCTCGCAGCGCCGGCAGGAACCACGCGGGCGGAAACACGTCGCCGCCGCGGCCCTGCGCCGGCTCGACCAGGACCGCGCCGATGTTCCCCCGCGCGAAGGCCGCGTCGAGCGCCCGCGCGAAGTCGGCGGCGCACGCGTCCTGGCAAGCGGGGATGCCCTCCACCTTCTCCTCGATCCTCGCCAGGTCGGCGCGGCCAAAAGGGCAGCGAAAGCAATGGGGGTAAGGCAGGAGGGTGGCCCAGTCGGCGAGTTGCGCGCGAAAGGGCAGCTGGAAGCGCGGCATCCCTCCCGCCGTGAGCGCGCCGTAGCCCAGCCCATGGTAGCCATTCTCGAAGGTCAGCACGCCGCTTCGTCCGCTCGCCAGCACCGCCGTCTTGAGCGCGGCCTCGATGGCGTCCGAGCCATTGCACCCGAGGATCACCTTCCCAGGGCGGCCGAGCCAGCGTCCGAATGTCATCTCGCCGAGGCGCTCGCACAGGCGCACCTTCTCCTCGGTCGGGTGAACGTCGCCCATCGCGTGGAGGAGACGGCCGGCCTGCGTCGCGAGCGCGCCCGCGGTCGCCCCGTGCCCGAGCGAGGCTACGGCAAACGCGGAGGTGAAGTCGAGGAAGCGGTTGCCGTCGGCGTCCCACACGTTCATGCCCTCCGCCAGCTCCCAAAAGATCGGAAACTCCGCGTCGAGGTAGGTGATGTTCCGCGATTCCGCCGCGCGCAGCCGCGCCGCCAGCGCGCGGGAGCGTGGGCCGGGAATCTCGGTGCGGAGGTCGGGGAGCATTGGCGGAGGTGAATCGTGAATCGTGAATGGTGGAAGTCAGGCCGCGCTGGTGCGCGGCGAGTGGGAATATCCAGCGACGTTCATCGCAAACCACGATTCACCATTCACGATTCACCTCTCCGCCGCTCACTCGCGCTCGAAACTTTCCAGCAATTCGGCCGGCGTCAGCGTGGCGGTCCCGAGCTTGCCCACCACGACGCCGGCGGCATGATTGGCTAGCTCGGCAGCTTCCTCGGGCGCGGCACCGGCAGCGAGGGCGAGGGTGAACACGGCGATCACGGTGTCGCCCGCGCCGGAAACGTCGAAGACCTCCTGCGCGCGGGTCGGCAGCGCGTAGGGCGTCCGGCCGCGCTGGAAGAGCATCATGCCTTGCTCGCCGAGCGTGACGAGCAGCATCGGGCAATCCCATTTCTCCATGAGGATCTCGCCGACCTCGACCAGCGCCACGTCCTCGGTCGCGTCCGGCGCGGGCTCGGAGGGGGGCCGCCCGGCGGCCGCGAAGGCCTCGGCGCGGTTCGGCTTCACCGCGGCGGCGCCCGGCCAGCGCAGGGGATTCCCCGGATTGGGATCCACGGTGAGCAACTTGCCGGCGCCCGCGGCGAGCGCGCCCACCTCATCCACAAACGGCTGAGTGAGGAAACCCTTGCCGTAGTCCTCCAGAATGAGGGCGTCGAAGCCCGCGAGATTGGCCTGGAGCCAGTCGAGCGCCACGCGATGCCGCGCGGGCGCGGGCGCGCCGCGGACCTCGCGATCCACGCGCACGACGTGCTGCTGGCGGGCGATGATGCGCGTCTTGACGATGGTCTGGTGCGCGGAGTCGGCCCCGACGCCGTCGAGGGCGATGCCCTCCTCGCGGAGCAAGGCGCGCAGGCGCTCGCCGTGCGGATCGGTCCCGACGAGCCCCATGAGGTCCACGCGCGGGGTGAACTCGCGCAGGTTGCGCGCGACATTTGCCGCGCCGCCCGGATACGATTCCTGCCGCGTGACCTCCACCACCGGCACCGGCGCCTCCGGGGAAATGCGACCCACGCGGCCGTAGATGAACTCGTCCAGCATCAGGTCGCCGACGACGAGCACCCGCCGCGCGGGAAAGGCATCAAGGAGGAATCGGACGCGGGCAGGGGACATGGCCGAGAGTATCGAGTGAAACGAGAAAGCCGGGGTGCCTGGGGGCAATAGAAGATGGAGGATGGCAGCGAACGGTTGACCCGTCTGAGACCCACTTGGCGGGGCGGGACGTTGGGCGGTGGACGGCTCGGCGCAACTGGACGACGGGATTTAAGCCGCGCCCACCGACTTCACCGCCCATGCCCGATCAACCCGCCTCCACGCCCAAAGGCGGCATCCCTGCCATCGCCCCACACACCCTGGCTGTCTCGCTCCGCTCGGCTCTCCATCCTCCATCTTCCATCCGCTCGGTCCTCCTTGGCCTCGCCTTCGCCGTCGCCCTTCTCGCGGGGCTGGGCGACCGGCCGCTGCTGGAGCCCGACGAGGGGCGCTACGCGGAGATGGCGCGGGAGATGGCCGTGTCCTCCGACTGGCGGCATTGGGTGGTGCCGCGGTTGAACGGGGTGGAGCATTTCAACAAGCCGCCCTTGTTGCATTGGACGGCGGCGCTCTCGCTGCGCGCCTTTGGCGTGAACGAGTGGGCGGCGCGTTTGCCCTCAGCGCTGGCGGCCGGCGGCGCGCTGCTGCTGGTCGCGTGGATCGGCCGGATGCTCGCTAGCCCGCGCGTCGGGCTGGCGGCGGCGGGCATCCTGCTCGCCTCGCTGGAATTCTTCGCGCTCGCCCGGTCGCTCACGCCGGACATGCTGATGACGTTCTTCATCACGCTGGCGATCGCGTGCTTCGTCCGGTGGACCATCGGCCCGGGCCGCGGCTGGCAGTGGGGATTCTTCGTGGCGATGGGACTGGGCTTTCTCGTGAAGGGTCCGATGGCAATCGTGGTGCCAACGTGCGCGGCCGCCGCGTGCCAAATCGCGGCGCGGCGCGCGTGGCGGCGCGAGCAAGCCCGGCGCGCGGCGGTGGATGGGCCGAACGGCGAAGCCCTCCCCGCGCCGCCGCGGATCGCGTGGGTCGCGGGGATGCTCCTCACGCTGGGAATCGCTTTCTCGTGGTTCATCCTCGTGGCGGCGACGCACCCGGGGCTGTTCCGCTTCTTCGTGGAGGACGAGTTGCTGGGGCGCTTCGGCTCGCGGGCGCACGGCCGCTCGCAGGGCTGGTGGTTCTTCCTCCCGGTGATGATCGGCGGGGTGCTCCCGTGGCTGTTCGCCGCGCTCGGCGGGCTGATGAATCTCAAGGGCGAGTGGCGCGCGGGCTGGCGTCCGTCGCCGACGGGCTGGCTGCTCTTCGGCTGGATCGTGCCCCCCTTCCTCATCCTCTCGGCCAGCGGCTCGAAGCTCTTCACCTACGTGCTGCCGATCTTCCCGGCCGTGGCGCTGTGGCTCGCCGGCACGGGGCGCTGGCGCGACCCGGCGTGGAAGCGCTGGCCGCGCAAGCCCACCGCGTCCGCCGCGTTTTGGGGCGAATGGTGGCGGCGGACGAGCTTCTTCACCGGCTTCATGCTGCTGGCCGCGCCCTTGCTCGCGGCGGGCTTCGCGGCGCTCACGCTGCGGCGCTGGGAGGAAAAGACGCAGACCGCGCCGTGGTTTGGCGCGGCGGCCGTCGCGCTGGTGGCGCTCGGCGGGCTGGCGCTCTGGTGGTGCGTGCGGCGCGGGCGAGAGGGCGCGGAGGGGACGGCGCGCTGGGCCGGGCTGGAGACGGCTGGCGCCGCGCTGGCCGCCTTCGCCGTTGGGTTGTGGCTGCTCCTTTCCGCGCAGCTCCCGCGCTGGAATCATCTCCTCGGCCGGCAGGCGGCGGTGCGTGACCTTGCACGGACGGCGCAGGCGCGGCCGGATTTCGCCCAGGCCGCGCTGTTCTCGTGGAACGTCCGCGCCCACGGCTGGGAATTCTACCTCGGCCAGCTCGTGGCGATGGCCCGGGCCGACGCGGACGTGCGCTTCCCGCCGGACGCCGCCACCGCCGCGCGCCTCTTTGACGACCGCGCCGAACTCCTCGCGCGTCATGTCGGCGACCGCCCCGGCTACGGCCTGACCCTGCGCCGTGAGTTTGAGTCCGTCTGGAAGCCCGACGGCTGGCGCGAACTGGGCCGCTCCGGGGAATTCGTCCTCATGACAAACCGCCCGGATTGAGCGCGACCCCTGGCGGCGAGCCATCCTGACGCAATTCTTCCTGGCGGGAAGCGACGCTTCGCCGAAGGTCCGCGTCCGCTTTTCTTCACCTCCCATGCCCGCTGCCACAAAGAAGGATTTCTACGAAGTGCTCGGTGTCCCGCGCGAGGCCAGCGCGGACGACATCAAGAAGGCCTATCGAAAGCTCGCGGTGAAGTTCCACCCCGACAAGAACCCCGGCGACAAGTCCGCCGAGGAAAGCTTCAAGCAACTCGGCGAGGCCTACGAGGTCCTCTCCAACGAGGACAAGCGCGCCGCTTACGACCGCTTCGGTCACAGCGCGTTCCAGCCCGGCGGTCCTGGCGGCGGCTTCGGCCGTGGCGGCGGGGGAATGCACGTGGACCCGATGGATATCTTCCGCGAGGTCTTCGGCGGCGGCGGCGGCGGCAACGCGGGTGGAATCTTCGAGCACCTCTTCGGCGGAGGGGGCGGTGGCGGGCGCGACCGCGATGGACGCCAGCGCGGCTCGGACCTTCGCTACGATCTCCGCATTCGCCTCGAGGAGGCGGCCTCCGGCATCGAGAAGGAGATCGAGATCACGAAGCTGGATGCGTGCGACGATTGCTCCGGCTCCGGCGCTGAGCCGGGCAGCAAGGTGGTCACTTGCCCATCGTGCCACGGTCGCGGCCAAGTCATCACCTCGCGTGGCTTTTTCCAGGTCTCGCAGTCCTGCCCGCGCTGCCGCGGCGCCGGCACGGTGATCGAGAAGCCCTGCAAGAAGTGCAACGGCGACGGCCGCGTGGAGAAAACCTCGCGCCTGAAGATTAAGATTCCCGCCGGCATCGACGACGGCGCGCGCCTGCGCTCCTCGCGCAACGGCGAGGCCGGCCTGCGCGGCGGCCCGCCCGGCGACCTCTACGTGGTGGTCCACGTCGCCGAGCATCCGATCTTCCAGCGCGAGGACTCGAACTTGTATTGCGAGGTGCCCATCTCCTTCGCCACCGCCGCGCTCGGCGGCGAGACGAAGGTGCCCACGCTCGATGGCGCGGCGCAGCTCAAGATTCCCGCCGGCACGCAGGGTTCCACGGTGTTTCGCCTGCGCGGCCGCGGCCTGCCCTCGCTCAACTCGCGCGAGCGCGGCGACCTCCTCACCCGCGTGGTGGTCGAGATCCCCACCAAGCTCGACGCCGAGCAGCGCGAGAAGCTCCAGGCCTTCGCCGCTTCCTGCGGCGAGGAGAACAACCCGCAGGAGCAGTCGTTCTGGGACAAGGCCAAGGGGTTCTTCGGGGTCTGAGAAAAAAGCTTCAAGATCAAAGCTTCAAGCCTCAAGGAAGGTGCAAGCGGTCCGGCAAGGCAAAAGGATTGAAGGGCGTGCTTCACTGTTTCTCCAGCTGCCTTCGCCGCAATTCCTCGCTTCGAGCCTGCCTTGAAGCTTGAGGCTTGAAGCTTCAAACTTCGTCCGCCATGCACCGCTTCTTCCTGCCGCCCGGCGCGTGGGCCGAGCCCGCGCTATCCGCGGACGAGTCGCACCACGCGCTCTCGGTGCTCCGCCTCGGCGCGGGCGACCGCGTCGCGGTCTTCGATGGGCGCGGCACCGAGGGCACGGCCGAGATCCTGCCCGACCCGAACCGACGCGGCGCTCGCCTCCGCGTGATTCATTCCGCCAAGACGCCGCCGCTGCCCTGCCGCATCACGCTCGCGCAGGCCGTGCCCAAGGGGAAGAACATGGACCTCATCGTCCAGAAGGCGACGGAACTCGGCGCGGCGGAGATCGCCCCCCTGCTCTCGGAGCGCACCGCCGTCTCCTACGACGCCTCGGACGCCGCCGCGAAGCAGTCGCGCTGGCACGCCACCGTGCTGGAAGCCGCGAAGCAATGCGGACAAAATTGGCTGCCTGAGGTTGGCCGACCGATGGCGCCCAAGGACTTTTTCGCCGGCCGTGGGCGCAGCTTCGACCTGATGCTGGTGGCCTCGCTCCAGCCCGATGCCTGGCACCTGCGCGACTGGCTTGCCGACTGGGAACCGCCGGCCGCGCCCCCGCGCTCGGCGCTCGTGCTCGTCGGACCAGAGGGGGATTTCACCCCGGCCGAGCTGGGGCTGGCCAAGGCCGCGGGCTGCCGTCCCATCACGCTGGGACCCATCGTGCTGCGGGTGGAAACGGCCGCGATCTATTGCATGAGCATCCTCGCCTACGAACTGCTCGGGCGGGTGAAAAAAGGTTGATCGTCCGGATGGCGGGGATCGCCGTTAGGCGCGGTGTCGCTGCCTGCACAACGAGCATCGAGGGGGGCCTGCGCGGGGTCATTCGTTTGCATCTTCGCTTTCAGCCTCCCGAGCGGTCGAAGGCAGGCGCTCGCTGTCAGCGGGAGGATTTGAGCTTCCCACGGCACCTGCCAACCCCTTCCTTCTGGGAGGAGGCCAGCCAACCGGGATTTCGGCCCTTTCCGAGGACGGCGTGGAGCCTCCGGAGGACGGTTTTGGTCTTCCGGAAGACGGATTTCGTCCTCCGGAAGACCTCGCCGGTCCTCCGGAAGATGATTTTGATCCTCCCGAGGATCTTTTTGGTCCTCGGGAAGACGAATTTCATCTTCCGGAGGACGACGGAGATCCTCCGGAAGACCCCGGCGGTCCTCCGGAGGATCGAATTCGTCCTCCGGAAGACGGATTTGGTCTTCGGGAAGACGCGCGCGGTCTTCCGGAAGATCCAAGAGGTCCTTCATTGAAGCCGTTGGCCGCGTCGATGCGAGCGTGCTGGCTTGCAGGAAGCAACGAGCTGAAGGGGGTGATCTGGCCCGGTTGGTCAAACGGGATGCGCGCCATCCCGCCCAAAAAAAACCGCGCCGCCTTTGCAGGCGGCGCGGTTGGGAAAGCGGTGGCGTTAAATCAGGTCGCCTTGGTGGCGGACGACTCCGAAGTGGACGAGATGTCGCTCGCGTCGTTCTCCTTGAAGATCTTCTTGGCGCGATCCGCCTCGTCGCCGTTATCGACGTGGACGGAGATGAGGTAGTTGCCCTCGCGCAGCTTGCCCTCATAGACCTTCGCCTCGATCTCGGGGATGCCAAGGCCGACGAGGCCGCCCGTCACGCCGCCGGT